>JAIRLL010000339.1 GCA_031259505.1 Tannerella sp. | reverse complement strand
TACAGTACATTTTAGAATGTCTACAGTATATTTCAAAATATCTACTGCATATTTTAGAATATCTACAGTACATTTCAAAATGTCTACCGTACATTTTCCCCATTGTATTTCCCCGTTCGGCAAAGGCTGTGTAACGGACTTTCTTACACAGAGAGACACAGAGGGCACAGAGAAAAATCTCCGTGTCTCCGTGTTTGAACAGTTTATATGTTATTTATTTCGCATGCCAAGACAAACCACATGTAACGGTTCGGTTTTCTATACTGTGCATGGCGTAAATTTGCGAATTTCAGTTATTCAGTCATTCAGTTATTCCAAATACACCTGTTTATGCCGCGCACAATATAACGGGATTCCTGTCCGAACGGGAGGCCGCGGGCTTCGTCGAAAAATTAACAGACCGCATACAATAAAGTTGCTGTGGGTAAGTTTATATAAGCAGTTATAAAAAAAAACAATTATGAGCACTAAAATGCTGCGTGGCAGCTTTATATTAATGATTTCAGGATTCGTATGTCTGACGGTTTATGCCCAGGATGACAAAGTAAACAGACTAAGCCCGTTGCATACGGCCATTCCGTCGCTTTCTATTGCGCCCGACGCCCGCGGAGGTTCAATGGGCGACAATGGCGTGGCGACGCTCCCCGACATTAATTCGCAATACTGGAATCCGGCCAAATATGCGTTCATGTACAGCAAGGCCGGCGCGTCGATATCCTACACGCCGTGGTTGCGCAAGCTGGTCAGCGACATGGCCCTGGCCTATGCCGCCGGCTACTACAAACTGGGCAGCAGCGACCGTGCGGCGATAGGCGTTTCGCTGCGATACTTCTCGCTGGGGCAGGTGCCTCTCTACGAATATGGCGGACAGAAATATATGGATCTGAATCCCTACGAGATGGCGCTCGATGCAAGTTACAGCATGAAACTGTCCGAATCGTCGTCCGCCGCCGTGACCCTTCGCTATATCCGTTCGGACATGGGAACCAACACCGACGAGGAATTGCAGCCGGACAACGGCTTTGCGGCCGACATTTCGGCTTATACCGAGAAATACGTGTACGTCGGCGACGCCGAATGTCTCTGGAGCGGCGGCCTTCACATCTCGAATCTGGGTACGAAAATCTCCTTCAACGGCGGGACGACGCAGATGTTCCTCCCTGCAAACCTGAAGATAGGCACCGGGCTGCTCTATCCGATCGACGAATACAACCAGTTCGGCGTCTACCTCGACCTGAACAAGTATCTCGTCCCCACGATGCCGGTACAGGGCGAACAGGAAAGTGACGAAGACTTTGCCCGACGAAACGATCAATACAACTCCATGAATGCCGTAGCGGGCGCCTTCAAATCATTCTCCGACGCTCCGGGCGGATTCAAGGAAGAATTGAACGAAATCAACGTCTCGCTGGGCGCGGAATATAACTACAACGAACAGTTCTTCGTGCGCGGAGGCTATTACTACGAAAACAGGATGAAGGGCAACCGCCAGTACTTTTCCGTAGGCGCCGGTTTCAAAATGAACGTGTTCCGCCTCGACGCCGCCTATCTCATCAGTACGGTGCAGAGCAACCCGCTCGACCAGACGCTGCGCTTCTCCATCTCGTTCGACATGGACGGACTCAAGAGCCTCTTCGAATGAAAATACGCACCGGTTTCGGATACGACGTGCATGCCTTTGCCCACGGGCGGGCGCTGTGGCTGGGCGGCATACGCATCGACCATCCGCTCGGACTGGCTGGACACAGCGATGCCGACGTCCTGATCCATGCCATTTGCGACGCCCTGCTCGGCGCCGCCGGTCTGCGCGACATCGGATACCACTTCCCCGACACTGCCGACGAATACCGCGGAATAGACAGCAAGATTCTCCTCGCCCGCACGATGGCGCTCCTGCACGACGCGGGATATGAACTGGGAAACGTCGACGCCACAATCGTAGCCGAACAGCCCAAACTCAGCCCGCACATCCCGCAGATGCGGCAGACCCTGGCCGAAACCATGCAGGTCGACCCTGCCGACATCTCCATCAAAGCCACCACAACGGAAAAACTGGGCTTCACCGGCCGCAACGAGGGCATTGCCGCCTGCGCCGCCGTGCTGATACTTCCCGCAAATCACACGAACTGAGATTCGCACGGCAAACAGACCGGCATTTCTCCTCCTGCGCGTTACTGTCTGGCCTGCACAACGACTTCGCTGAGGCTGCTGATGATTGCTTCCTTGAGTTTTTCTTCGGGGAGGATGATGTTGAAATTTTCCCAGAAGTCTTCATCGCCGGCGTGTATGGCGTCGGCGAAGATTTGTGCGGGCGCAAATCTCTCGGCGCGCGGGATGGGGCGGACGTCGGCGGTGTCGGTGCGACACGTGACCATTTCGAACCAGAAATGCAGCGGTGCACTGAAGAGGTGTCCCTTTTTCCTTACTCTGAAAACGATGTCGCCGCGCACGTGGCTGATATAGTATGGCGATGCGGGGTGAAGGGGCTTGTAGGAGACAATGTATGCGGCCTGGCGGAGAGTGAGCGTCAAGTGGTGCGCCTTGCGGTCGATGAAAAGGTTGGTCGCCTTGCCGACGTGTTCGGGATTGACCTGAAAGCGTATTTCCTCGAGCGCCTTGCGACGGTCGTCGATGAAAAGTTCGCCGGCAAAGAGCGGTTCGTCGATGTGCGGCTTCTGCCGGAAGGATATGACGTTGACGAGGCGGTCGTCGACGGTACGGATGTCTTCGTGCGCGTAGTCATAGCGTGCTTCGTCGTCAGGGGTGATAAATTCGGGGAGTTCCTTCATGATGTCGAGGATGAGACACGAGCGGATGCCGGACTTCATTTTGGGGAGTATGGTGTCGCCGGGCTGTACGCGGGTGACGTGTCGCTTCCGTACGAGCCGGACATGGTCGCCTGAAGCGTCGGCTCCGTATCCGGTCTTGTATATTTCCAGCACGGCTTCGGACAGGTCGATGACGCGCCGGCGGTGTTCGATCCCTTCGCGGTAGAAGGTGGTCAGGCCGGCAGGCGTCTGCGGATGGTTTTCGCCGCGACGGTCGAGCATGTCACGTATTTCGCGGAGGGGATTGATTCGCCGTATTTCTATTTCCTGCAGGGAGATGACTCTGGGTTCGAGGGCGAAGTCGACCGTTTGCCCGACGAGGAGGGCGACGCCGGTTTCGCGGCTCTCGTATCCGATATGCGAGAATTTCACGTCGGCATGTCGCAGCGAGTCGGGTACGACGAGGCGGAACTGGCCGTTGTGGTTGGTGACGGTGCCGATGGAGGTATTGATCAGGTTGACGGTTGCATATACGACGGATTCTCCGGTCTCGAGGTCGTGCAGCGAGCCTTGGATGACTGTCGCGTCGGAGGATTTGGCCGTTGCCGGCGGTTGAGGCGGGTTGTCGGCTGCCGGCGGGCGCAGAAGGATATGTTTGCCCTGTACGTCGATTTGCAGGGCTGGGTTGCGGGTGATGATGCGAATGGCGTCGCGCAGGGTGTATTCGCCTTTGGCGATGCTCGTGCGGCGGTCGTTGTCGACGGTGCGGCTGTCGTAGATGAACAGGAAACCGGATTGTGCGGACACTTCTTTCAGCAGGCGATAGACGGTGCCTTTACCGGCGGCAAGGCGAATCCTGCGGTCGAGGGGCGGTGTGTCGCCGTCTTCCGCCGTCCGTGCGTTCGCGACGCAGACGAGCGTCAGGAGGCACGCGGCAATGCGGATAAGGAGGTGGTGTGTCATCGTTCCGTCAATTGTCGGTATCCGGTTGAATGTATATGGTCTGTTCGCTCTGCACATGTCGGAGGCCGAGTGCGAGGCAGATGAGGTGTGCCATCGTGTGCGCGTCGTTGCCGGCGAAGGCCACCGTCAGCCGCAGATCTGCCAGTTCGGGGTCGATTTCGATTCGTGCCGGCCGGATGTGTCTGTTGAGGATGTGCGCCACGTCGGCGAGGCGTTCGTCCTTGAAGTGGATGCGTTGTTGCATAAGGGCGTCGCCGGCCGGCGCGCCGTCGTCTGTCGACAGCAGTCGGCCGGCTTGCAGCCACACTGTTTGGCCGGCTTTTACGAAGGCGGTCAGGCGGGTCTTTTTCAGCGTCACTTTCACTTCGCCCTGCTGCACGGTGAGCGAGAAGGCCGAGTTGCTGCTGTTGCGTATGCCGAAGGCCGTGCCCTGCACTTCGACCGTGGCCGGTTCGGTGTCGACGATGAAGGGGTGTGCACGGTTGCTGTTGATGTCGAAGAAGGCGTCGCCGCGGAGGGTGATTTCGCGCCGGTCTTCGTCGAAGCGATTCGGGTAGCGGATGGATGTTTCGCCCGCGAGGTAGACGACGGTGCCGTCTTCGAGCATGGATACCAGCGTCGAACCGTTTTCGTCATTGTGTATGACGTGCATATGGCGTGTTGCGCTGCCGGCGGGCTGCCGTGTTGTCCACCATCCGAGTGTGGCGATGGCGGTCAGCACGGCGGCGATGCCTGCCAGCCGGAGCCACATGCGTGCGACGTGCGGCGGGTATGTGCCGTTGCCGGCGAGCAGACCGTCGCACGACAGCCTTTCGTGCAGACGCTTCCATGCGCGGTCTGTCATCATTCGTTCGTATTCTCCTGTCATGATATGTTTTTGTAATATTTTTCAACATTGTGTCGCAGTTGCCGGCAGGCTTTGGCCATTTCGGCTTCGACGGTCTTGACCGAAATGGCGAGCCGTTCGGCTATTTCGCTGTACTTTTGTCCTTCCATGCGGTGCATGTGGAAGATGCGCTGTCGGCGTTCGGGCAGGCCGGCCAGCGTCCGTTCGACGACGGCTTCCAGTTCGGCATATTCCATCTGTTCGTGCGGGTCTGGCCCGGCGGCCGTGTCTGTTCCTCCGTTCAGTATGCGTGCTTCGTACTGTTCGCGAATC
Source organism: Tannerella sp. (assembly GCA_031259505.1). GTDB lineage: Bacteria > Bacteroidota > Bacteroidia > Bacteroidales > Tannerellaceae > Tannerella. The sequence continues at coordinate 17,286 of JAIRLL010000339.1, read as the reverse complement.
TGCATGTGTTCCAGATACAGAAACGACTGGTTTTTCACTGCGCCATACAGATAGCTTTTGACCGAGCGGTGTATCTGCATCGTGGCGCGTGTTTTCCAGATAAGATAAAAGACGTCCTGCACGATGTCTTCCGCCACGTCGCGCCGCCCCGTGATGCCCGATGCGTAGAGGCACAGCGGGGCATGATAGAGGCGGAAGAGCGTTTCGAAGGCTTTTATGTCACCGTCTTTTATCTTTCCGAACAGCAAAAAGTCGTTTAGCATGGGGTCGCGTTACATTTTATTTCGAGCGAAACAAATGTACGACTTTTATTTTGATTTGCTCTGCTGTTTCATCAATCTGTTTACCGCATTTTCCAGAGATTCGGTCGGCTCGATGATATTGTAGGCGCCCCAGAAATCGTCGTCGAAATAGGCGGAGACTTCCTGGCTGAGCGACTGGCGCATGGAAAAGGCTTCGCGGGCGGGGATTTTCTCCACATTTTCGGCCCGGCTGTCGGTTATCACCGTTTCGCTCACCACGGTGTAGCTGGTCGCGAACAGCCGCCGTTTCCAGTCGCACTTGAAGCGGATTTTGTTGCAGATGTAGTTCAGGGCGGTCTTTCCGTCGCGCTGTTTGTAAGTGACGATGTAGGATACTTCTTCGGGCGTGAAACGCAGTCCGGCCGGCTTTTCTTTCAATATGAGGTCGATCACCTTGAGTTTATCCTTCATGTCCATGCTGAATTCGGCGCGGGTGAACGAGAGCGTTTCGCGGTCGATGTAGAACGTGCCCGAATAAAGAGGGTAGGGGAGAGCTGCCTGCGGTTCGAAGTGTACGACAAACTGCAACTGCCCGTTAATAGAGGTGGTTTCGCCCATCCTGTACGAGAAGTATTGCAGCATTTCGGCGTCGAGCAGGATGTCGGGATTCTTGACGATGTCGACGTATGCCGCCATGTTGGGGCCGCCGAGCAGTTTCACGTGCAGCGTGTCGCTCACTTTCGGGCTGACCAGTTTGCGTCCTTTCAGTATGCGGACGCGGTCGCTCGAGGCATTCGTCGTGTACGGGCTTTTGTAGACCTGTATCACGGCTTCGGAGATGTTGATGTACTTGCGTCGCTTCTGAATCGTTTCGCGATAGAAGCCTGTCAGCATGTTCGGCTGCACGGGATAGTTGTCGGGCAGTTTGTCGAGCGCAGCCCTGATCAGGTCGCGCGGGTTCTTCCAGCTGAATATTTCTATCTCGCTCAGGTGAAACGATTCGGGAATGATGAGATACGTCTGTTCCTTCATGTCCCTGCCCGTAATGGCGATGCGCGCATTGTAGTATCCTATGCACGAGAGTTCGATCTCCTTTGCCACGGTTGCATTGCTCAGTTTGAGCTGAAAAACGCCGTCTTCGTTTGTCACCGTGCCGATATTCGTCCCGACGGCCGAAACGTTGACATATTCCACTTCTTTCTTGCTGCGGGCGTCCTTGACAATGCCCGAAACCGTAAAATAACCGTCGCCATTCTGCGCCGTGACCGTATGAACTCCGCCGGGTACAAACAGCATACATGCCAGGCTCATGGCCATCCAATGTTTTGTCTTCATAGTTGTTTTCTTTTAATTGATGAATAATAATTTTCGCTATACATTATATATATAAGATTGTTCGGACGGCGAAAACCCTACGATTTGCGTGTTAAAAAAAACTTTGCGGTTTGTTTTTCTGCGAATATATACCTGTTTATCCCCTGCGCAGTGTATATTTCTTCCCACACTCTGTGGCGAAAGAAATACATTGTGTGTATTTCTTCTCATACCCTGTGGCGAAAAACACACATTGTGTATTCATGTTTTTTCTCCGTGTCCTTTGTGTCTCCGTGTTGAAAATTCAATAACTTTGCGCGAAAAAAAAATCAATCGCAATGAACATCGAACAAAGACTTTCTGATGCCGTAGTTTCGGCCGTCAAAATGCTGTATGGCGCCGACGTGCCTGCCGGACAGGTGCAGCTGCAGAAGACGAAAAAAGAATTTCAGGGACATCTGACCCTGGTCGTATTCCCCCTTCTCCGCATTTCGAAGAAGTCGCCCGAACAGACGGCACACGACATCGGGACATATCTGCAGCAAAACGAAGAAGCCGTAGCCGGATTCAATGTAATCAAAGGTTTTCTCAATCTGACAATTGCCATGCCCTGCTGGATCGCGCTGCTCAACAGCCTGAACGCCGACCCGCAATACGGCATCCGGCCTGTCACCGACCGTTCGCCCCTGGTGATGATAGAATATTCATCGCCGAACACCAACAAGCCGCTCCACCTCGGACATGTACGTAACAACCTGTTAGGATTCAGCCTGTCGAATATCCTGAAAGCAAACGGACGGAAAGTGGTCATGACGAACATCGTCAACGATCGCGGAATCCATATCTGCAAATCCATGCTGGCCTGGAAGAAATGGGGCGAAGGGGCGACGCCCGAGTCTTCGGGCAGGAAAGGCGATCATCTGGTCGGAGACTTCTACGTCCTGTTCGACAGGCATTACAGGGAAGAACTCAAAAAACTTGAGGCGCAGGGTCTGAACCGTGCCGAAGCCGAGGCGCGGTCAGCGCTGATGGCCGAAGCGCGCGAAATGCTGCGCGCATGGGAAGCCGGCGACCCGGAAGTCGTTGCACTGTGGACGACGATGAACAACTGGGTCTACAAAGGCTTCGACGAAACATACCGGCGTCTGGGCGTCGATTTCGACCGCATCTATTACGAATCGCAAACATATCTCGAAGGAAAGAAGACCGTGCTGGAAGGACTTGAGCGAGGCATCTTCTATCGTCACGGCGACGGTTCCGTCCGGGCCGACCTGACGGGCGACGGGCTTGACGAGAAAATCCTGCTCCGCTCGGACGGCACTTCCGTGTATATGACGCAGGACATCGGTACGGCAAAACTGCGTTTCGACGATTACCCGATCGACCAGATGATATACGTGGTAGGAAACGAACAGAACTACCATTTCCAGGCGCTCTCGATTCTGCTGGACAAACTCGGCTTTGCGTTCGGCAAAAATCTGATACATTTCTCCTACGGGATGGTGGAACTGCCCGAAGGCAAGATGAAAAGTCGCGAAGGAACGGTGGTCGACGCCGACGATCTGATGGATGAAATGATCGGCGCCGCCCGCGAGATTTCCGACGAACTCGGCAAACTCGACGGACTGAGCGACGAAGAAGCCGACGAAATCATACGGATGATCGGCATGGGGTCGCTGAAATACTTTATCCTGAAGGTCGATCCGCGCAAAAACATGGTCTTCAATCCGAAAGAATCCATCGACTTCAACGGAAACACGGCCTCATTCATCCAGTACACCCATGCGCGGATATGCTCCGTGCTGCGCAAGGCGAAAGAACAGGGACTGGCGCTGCCCGAACAGTTACCCCTGTCCACAAGCATTACGCCCAAAGAAGAAGCGCTGATACAGCGTCTTGCCGAATATGCCGCCATTGTCGAGGAAGCAGGTAACACGTGCAGCCCCGCCTGCATCGCCAATTACGTCTACGAACTGGTGAAGGAGTTCAATCAGTTCTATCACGACTGCTCGATTTTGAACGAACCGGATGCGGAAACAAAAAATCTGCGTCTGACGCTATCCGCCAATACAGCGAAAATTATCCGTTCAGGCATGTCGCTGCTGGGGATAAATGTACCCGAACGAATGTGAATAATGCATAAATTATTTACCCGTTATTTGTTTCTCTCAATAATAAGTTTCAATTTTGTAAAACGAAATATTTTAATAAAGTATCAGGTGTTATCAACAAATTAAATTTCTATTCACAATGAACGCAAAAAAATTAACCAGACGCGATTTTTTTCGCCTTACAGCAACAACCGGAGCAGGAGCGCTGCTCATGCCGGAAGCAGCAGCCTCCTCACTGAAAATCAATCCTGCAAGCAGCAAGGCAAATGAATTTCCCATGCGTACGCTGGGAAAGACAGGCATTACGATACCCATCCTCAGCATGGGCGTGATGCGGGCAGACAACCCCAATGTGGTCAGAGCGGCTTACAACGCAGGCATCACATTTTTCGACACGGCACACGGATACCAGAACGGTCAGAACGAAGTGATGCTCGGCAATTTCTTCAAGGACAAACCCCGCGATTCGTTCCGCATCGCCACGAAGGGCAAATTTGACTACCCGCTGAAAGACAGTTTTGAAGAAGACTTTACGGCGCTGATGGACCTCAGCCTGAAACGCCTGCAGATGGATCATGTGGAAATTTTCTACACACACGCCCTCGACAAAGTGGAGCAGGTGACGGACGAAAGAATCATCAACCTGCTGAAAAAATTCAAGGCCGACGGCAAAACCCTCCACATCGGTTTTTCCACACATGCGCTGAATCCCAAACTGATTGATGCCGCGGTCGAAACGGGCATATACGACGTGATACTCCTGTCATACAACTTCAAGCTTGCCAATCTGAAAGAAACAGACGAGGCCATCGCACGAGGCGTCAAGGCCGGCGTCGGTTTTATCGCCATGAAGACGATGACCGGAGCAGTCGAAGATGCAGAAGGGAAAAAGACAATCAATTCACGCGCCTGCCTGAAATGGGCATGGCAAAACGAAAACATCTCGACCATCATTCCCGGATTCAGCAATTTCGACGAACTGGACGAATGTCTGGCCGCCGTCAAAGACCCCGTCCTGACGGAAAGCGAGAAAAAATATCTCGCCATGCTCTGCACGCAGGAGATGATGTTTTGCCAGCAATGCGGGAAATGTCGCGAAATGTGCGTCGAACATCTGCCGATACCCGACATGATGCGCGCCTACATGTATGCCTACGGCTACAAAAACGCAACCCTTTCCAAAGAAACGCTTCAGGAACTGCACCTGCCCGACAGGACATGCAGCAGTTGCGGCAAAGGGTGCAGAGTGAAATGTACGTCCGGTTTCGACGTCGCACGGAAAATAGCCGCCGTTACGCCTGTCCTGCACGTGCCCGACGCACTTTTGAGTTGAATATGTATTAATATATACCTATGAAATATATCAGACAATCAATCATTGCCTTTCTTGTGCTGATTTCCATTCAGCTACTCGTTGCCCAGACGCCCGGGCAGTTGAAATCATGGCTGGTCGATGTCCCGGAATGGACGCTGTCGGACGAAACGGAAGTCTTTGACCCCGACAATCTTTTCGACCGCATCAACGGCGCGGCGCCTCTGTTCATAGAGAACAACTTTGAGGAAATGACCTCTCTGGAGTACAGGAAAGGCGATGATTACATCACAATACAGGCCTATCGACATGCCACGCCCGAAGACGCTTTCGGCATGTATGCATCGGAACGCTCGGACGAGCTGGCGCATTTCGATATCGGAGGAGAAGCACAGGGCGATGCCAAAAACCTGTTTTTCTTCGCCGGATGTATCTATGTGAAGATGTGGAGCAACAGCGCCGGCGATGTGGAAGAAACCCTCCATGCGATTGGCCGGGGACTGTCGGACAGAATTGACGCCGGCGCCACATATCCGCCTGAGGCAAAACTGTTCCCGGCGAAGGGGAAACGCGCGTGGTCGGAGTCTTACATTACGAAAGGTTACATCGGCCACGAATTTCTAAAGTCAGTTTATGCTGCAAAGTACGAATACGAAGGACAGTTGTTTCAACTTTTTATCCTCGACGGCAAAACGAAAGACGGCGTTCGCAAAGCGCTGGACAGTTATGTTGAATTTACCGGGCAGCCGGCCGTCACGGACGAAGGCAGTATTGTCATCAAAGACCGGTACAATGGCGATATTCCCGTTGTATGGAAAGGGCAGTACCTCGTCGGGGCGTACAATGAAAACGGCGAGACGGTGAAAAATGCCGCCGAATGGCTGAATGAAATCACGGAAAAACTGAAGTAACCGCGTATGGAACACGCAAATGTTATTGATTGTTGTATATTTATAACGCTTTGTTGGTTGAGAACAAAATTGACCGAATCAGTTAAACAATGTCGGAATATGACCTGCTTATTGGAAATTGTGAAAATATTTTTGAAACAGTCAAATACTTTCGTATCTTTGCACATGCAAGTTTAAAAAACTTGCGCATATTATATAAAGTGTAATTAGCAGTATTTTATCATCTTGTTTTTTTAGCTTTTAGAAAGAGGATATATGTATATTCCGAACACATTTGGAGACAGATTAAAAAAGGAAAAGGATAATTGATAACAATGAATAATATATTTAGATGATATGGCAATTAATTTAACAAAAGGACAGCGGATAGAAATCGGACTGTCGAAAGTAGGAGTAGGTTTAGGCTGGGATCCGAATGAAGGCTCAGGGTTTGCTTTTGATCTTGATGCGTCGGCATTTATGCTTGGCGCGAACAAAAAACTTCCCAAAGACGAGTTTTTGATTTTCTACAACAATCTATGTGGTAGAAGACACCAAGACGATGATTGCGAAAAAAATCATTGCACAGATGGATTGTTTGGCGTTATGAGTACGGGCGATGATACTACCGGCGGTAGTAGCGATGGAGATGATGAAACACTAAAAGTGGATTTGTCAAAAGTGCCTGTTGAAGTGCAAGAAATCATTTTCACCGTGACAATCCATGATTACGAATCCCGCCGGCAAAACTTCGGGCAGGTGCGCAACTCTTTCATTCGCATTTACAACGCTCAAACCAACGAAGAAATAGCAAAATACGATTTGGACGAAGACTTTTCGGTTGAAACCGCCGTAGAGTTCGGTCGCCTGTACCGCAGAAACGGCGAATGGAAATTCGAGGCGATGGGTATTGGCTACAAAGGAGGTTTGCAATACTTTGTGGATAAATATGTTTAATTGTAAAATTTTATCAATATGGCAATAATACTCGAAAAAACAGGTGACAGTCATAAAATTGACTTAACCAAACGAGGCAATAACGCTGCAAAAGAAATTGTTATTAACCTCAATTGGAATCAGGAAAAACAGAGCGGCTGGTCGAAATTTTGGAACGGCGACAAATCTGTCGACCTTGATTTGGGCGTCTGGTACGAATTGCAGGACGGGAGCAAGTCCTGTATCGACGGCTTGCAGTTTGCGCACGGACAAGGCGGGTCTAAAAATCAAGTAACAAAGCAAGGATGTTACACTCAAAAACCTTGGATCTGGCACACCGGCGACGACCGTTCCGGTGCGGCGAGCGACGGCGAAAATATCCTCATCAATCCGCAGGCGTTGAGCGACCTGAAACGCATTACCGTCTATACTTTCATATATGATGGCGCAGCAAAATGGGCGGAAACCAATGCGGTGGTTACGGTTAAAGTTCCGGATAATCCCGACATTATTGTCGAAATGGGCAAACAGAACAGCGCAGAGAAGTTCTGCGCTATAGCCGAAATCGTGTTCGACAGCGATTCGCTGACAGTAAAAAAACTCGTTACTTTCCATAACGGACATGGCGACTGCGACAAAAAGTATGCTTGGGGAATGCAGTGGCGAGCAGGCAGCAAATAATTTAAACAATTCATTCATTAATAAAAAAATAAAGAAATGGCAATCAATTTAGAAAAAGGAGGACGTGCTTTGCTTTCCCTCCCAAAATTTGTAATCGGGTTGGGCTGGGATGCCAACTCGTCGAGCACAGGCGTAGATTTCGACCTTGATGCTTCGGTTTTTATTCTCGGCGAAAACAAAAAATGTCTGTCCGATGAATACTTTGTTTTTTATAACAACCTGAAATCGCCAGATGGCGCTGTTGAGCATACAGGCGACAATCTTACGGGAGCAGGCGAAGGAGACGACGAAAGCATAAGAGTCGATTTATCGAAAATCAATCCCAATGCTGCGGAAATCATTGTGGTAGTAACCATTCATGAAGCGGAAGAACGCCGTCAGAATTTCGGACAGGTGCGTAATTCGTTTGTGCGAATTTACAACCCCGACACCAACGAAGAACTTCTGAAATATGAATTGGAGGAAGATTTTTCGGTAGAAACAGCCGTTGAGTTCGGCCGAATCTACAAACGCAATGGCGAATGGAAATTCGAAGCCGTCGGCACAGGTCAAAAAGGCGGTTTGGAAGATTATTTAAATAAGTATAACTGATTAAAATTAAACTGATATGGCAATAAAACTAGAAAAAGGTCAGCGGATAAATCTTGAAAAAAGCAACGGCAACAAGTTGCAAAATCTTTGCGTAGGAGTTAACTGGGGCGCGATTGAAAAGAAAAACTGTCTGGGCCGCAAATCAATGGAAGCAGTCGATTTGGATGCAAGCTGCGCTACATTTGATGGAAACAACAAGGCGCTGGAAATAATTTATTTCGGGAATCTGAAATCCAAAAACGGTTCCATTAAGCACAGCGGCGACGATTTAACCGGCGATATGGGAGGCGACGACGGACTTGACAATGAAGTCATAACCGTCGATTTGGCAAAACTGCCCGCTGAAGTCGAAAAAATCGCTTTCGTGTTGAACAGTTTCCGCGGACACGATTTCAAAACCATTCCGTTTGCATCCATTCGTATCTACGAAGGAACGCCAAGTCGCGTCAATGAAGTGTTTGCAACCTACGACATTGCCAACGATGCCACCTTTGCAGGCAGTGTTTCAATGGTGATGGGCGTATTCTACAAACGCAACGGCGAATGGAAATTCAACGCTATCGGCGAAGCAACTCGCGATAGAGATTTACAGGGGACATTGACAACTGTAATTTCAAAATATTTATAATTATGGCAAGAAGACTTCCCGTCTATTTGATACTTGACACCTCGGGTTCGATGACGGGCGAACCGATTGCCGCCGTTGAAACAGGCGTGCAAACATTAGTAAGCGCCTTGAGGCAAGACCCTTATGCACTCGAAACGGCCTATTTAAGTGTGATTACATTTGACAGTAACGCAAAACAAATCGTTCCGCTAACCGAACTAACCGCTTTTCAAATGCCTTCTATTCAGGCAAACGGTTTAACTTCACTGGGCGATGCCCTGTCTCTGTTAGCTAATAAAATCGACAGCGAAGTAACAAAAACAACTGCTGATGTGAAAGGCGACTGGAAACCATTGGTTTTCATTATGACAGACGGCGGCCCGACCGATAATTGGCAGAAAGGGCTTAACGAGTTCAGAAAACGTAAAACAGGTATCGTTGTTGCCTGCGCAGCCGGACAGGGCGCAGATACCAAGGTGCTGAAACAGATTACGGAATGTGTCGTTCAGTTGGACACGACCGACAGTTCTACAATCAAAGCATTCTTCAAATGGGTTTCAGCTTCTGTAAGTACCGGCAGTCAGAAAGTGGACAGCGGGACGGAAGTAGTTGGACTTGGCGAATTGCCGCCGCCACCACCCGAAGTGAATATCGTAGTATAACGATGAGCAGAAGAAAATCGATTATTCCTGGAATGTCATTTTCCTGGAAACGTGCAATGGGAGTTACCGGCGCCAAGCAAAGATTTGCAAGGAGAACCGGTATTCCCACTACACGGCATGGAGTAGAACGCAAGGCTGGTTCGGCCTTGCTGAGCGCGCTATTTTCAATTTTTTCGGGAGGGAAAAAGCGATGAGGCGATTACCGGTATATATTTTGATTCAAACTTCGGGCGCAATGCGAGGAGAGCCGATAGAAGCAATAAAAGTAGGTTTGGAAACATTGGTCGCATCGTTGCGGCAAGACCCTTTCGCTCTCGAATCGGTACATTTAAGTGTGATAACTTTTAACCGCTCACCGGAACAAATTTTACCGCTTATTGAACTTGAAAATATGCAAATACCAACAATTAAACAACCCGAAGCGGCAGGAGCGCATTTGGGCGAGGCGTTGGCTTTTGTATGCAGGAAAGTGGATTCGGAAGTGGTTTTAAGTACGCCCGAACGCAAAGGCGACTGGATGCCGCTACTGTTTGTGATGTGCGACGGACGGGCTTCGGATACTCAACTGTTTCAACAAACTGTTCCTGTTATCAAGCAAAAACATTTCGGCAGTATTGTTGCCTGTCTTGTGGGTACAAATCCTCGAACCGAAAATGTAAAACTGTTTACGAACAATATTATCAATATGGATACTGCCGACAGTTCTACTATAAAACAATTTTTCAAATGGGTATCGGCTTCGGTAAGCGTTGGAAATCGCAGCGTTGGAGCAACCAATGAAATCATTCTGCCACCACCGCCACCCGAAGTGCATAACATAATTTGACGAACAATGAACAATGAACAATATACTTTACATATTGGTTAGCGTTGCAGTCGTATTACTTTTCATCTATTCCAAATTAACTCCACATAAGGCGAGATTAACAGGGCAATACTTGAAAACTTTTACCTTTTGCGAAAAGATTTTTGATCCGGTATTGAATTTGCTGCGCAAAATAGCCAGTCCCTTACAAGTAGGCAACGGCATTGCGGTTGATATGTCGCAGATTATTTTGCTCATTATCCTGCTTTTAGTTTTGAAACTTATTTAATCACACAATATGAGACGATTGCCAATTTATTTTTTAATAGATGTTTCCGAATCAATGGTAGGCGAACCCATTGAGCAGGTGCAGGACGGGATGGCAGCCATTGTCAAAGAATTGCGCACCGACCCCTATTCATTAGAAACGGTTTATATTTCCATTATCGCTTTTGCAGGCAAGGCGAAAAAATTGTCGCCATTGACGGAATTGTATAATTTCTATCCGCCCAAGATACCTGTGGGAGGCGGCACTTCGCTCGGAAATGCTCTGTCGTTCCTGATGAATGACCTTGATACTGCCATTCAAAAGACAACTTTGGAAGAAAAAGGCGACTGGAAGCCGATCATTTTCCTGTTCACAGACGGAAACCCGACAGATGAATACGAAAAATCATTTGAGCGGTGGAATCAAAAATACCGAAAAAATGTCAATTTAATAGCGGTATCCATTGGCGATAACGCCGATTTAAGCATACTCGCTAAAATTTCAAACAATATTTTGCAATTGAAAGTCCCCGATGCCGAATCGTTTAAACAATTCTTCAAATGGATAACGGCTTCAATCAAGACAAACAGTGTAAGCGTGAGTGAAACCAATTCCGACACCTTGCAATTAGCGCCCATTCGAGGGGAAGGATTGGCCAAAATTGATTTGGAAAAAATAAAACCGGCGAAAATTGATGACAATTTTGCGGTTATTTTGGCAAGATGCCAAACGACTGATCGGTATTATTTAATCAAGTACCAAAAATTGCTTCGCGATTATCCGGAATTTGCCGAATTTATACCTAATGCCAAAGTAATAACATATAGATTGATAGGCGCTTTTCCTGTAGAAAAATCTTACTTTGAGTTGTCGGAAGGCCGACAGGCGATTGGCCAAATCAATACGGAAATATTACACGGATTCCCAACCTGTCCGTGTTGCGGCAATCAATACGGTTTCAGTACTTGTATGTGTGGCGGTATTCACTGCTCCAATGAAGAATCTACACAAACTTGTCCCTGGTGCGGTCAAACTGCTGAATACAGTTTGGGTATTAGTAATATGGACGTTGCAAGAACAAGAGGATAAATATGGACACAATCAAAAAATATTTGGCAGAAATAGTTGCAAACGAAAATCAGATCATAGATTTTCTCGAAAAAAACGAAAAGGAAATCAAGTCATTTTTTTTTGAACTTTGGAAAAAACAAAGTCCGACTGCTGTCGTTGAACAGTTAGAAGAACCGAAAATCGAAAAAACTGTCACATCAGAGCAAAATCCGATCGAAAGTCAACAGAAAGAAGTCAAAATTGCCGGCCCGGAAAATATAACTGCCGAGCAGCAAGAGAGCGAAATAACAACCGATAAACAACAAACGCAAACAGATATGCAGAGATTTGATACAGGCGTGCAACCTGACAGGGAAAAAGCAAAAAACGATGCCCTGGCGTTGGAAATAAAGAATTTGCAGATTGCCTTTCAAAACGGAAAAGTAAATCAGGAATACTGCGTTGATTTTGATATTGAGGCATACAAATTTCGTAATACCTTTGTCGCAGAAGTGGCATTTATCGGGCTTGACGCCATTGGTTTGCAGTATTTCCCCGAAGAAAAGAAAATCAAAGGCATCCCGACCGCAGCAGGCGACCATAAAATAACAATGAAGTTCAAAATCAAAGGCTACGAAGACCGCACGCCACTTGAACACACAGTTATTTTCATTGTCAATCCTGACCCGAAAGTTTTATGGAGTAAAAATATTCCTTCCGAACAGGATGCTACAAAAATTGAATATCCGAAACCTGACAGCGACAAGGATTTTGTAAAGGTAGAGTCAAAAAAAACAAAAGGTATTTTGGGTTTGGGTAAAAAAGAAACAGCCCGCAAAGATATGGTTGCGGCAAGCCAGCGTGGTCGCTCTCACGCCATTGAAGGCAAGCCCCGCGATGACGATTTCAAGCTGTCTTTCGACAAAAAAACTGAATGGTACGTAATGGTGGTTGCCGATGGTGCGGGTTCTGCGCCTTTTTCGCGTAAAGGTTCGCAAATTGCCTGCCAAACAGCAGTAGAAGTCTGTAATGCTCAAATTACTGAAATAGGCAATTTGCTTGAAGACCAAATCAAATTGTATTGGGACAGGAAAACAGGGGAACGCAAAGACGCCTACGAGTTCTTGCACCAAATTGTCGGTAAAGCCGCTTTTGAAGCATACAGGAAAGTGTGCGAAGAAGCTGCAAGCAAAGGACGCAAGCCTAAAGACTACGCAACAACTATCCTGCTATCCATCTGCAAGAAGTTTGATTTTGGATGGTTTGTGGGTGCATTTTGGGTTGGCGATGGCGGAATTGGTATTTATCGCAAAGAGCCGCAGGAACTGAAGGTTTTAGGCGAAGCAGACGGCGGCGAGTTTGCCGGTCAAACCCGCTTCCTTACAATGCCCGAAATTTTCAGCGACCGTGTTCGCACACGCTTTGAAATTGTCGAAGATTTTACGGCGGTAATTCTAATGTCAGACGGCGTTACCGACCCGAAATTTGAAACCGACGCCAACCTCAACCGCATCGAAAAATGGCATGCACTGTGGGATGACCTCAATGGCAACAACGAAGACAGGACGAAAGTTGATTTTTCGGACGATAACGAACAAACCGCCGAGCAGTTGCTAAAATGGCTGGACTTCTGGTCGAAAGGCAATCACGATGACAGAACAATAGCGATTTTATTTTAAACTTATGGCAAATACGATTAAAATAAAAGCAACGGACGGGACAGATGTGGAATTTGTAGATTCTATCATCGGTGCAGGCGGAATGAAAGATGTCTATTTCAGCCCCGACAAGTCGTATGTAGTCGCGTTTTTCCGTGACAGGCAGGATTTCAACGCCAAAGACCGTTTGCAAAATATTACAGGCATTTACCGTGAAAAAATTTTCAATCAGGTTGGCGGCGAATACTGGAAAGATTTGTACTGCTGGCCTACTAAAATTGTAGAATATAACGGCAAACTTGGTTTGGTCTGCCCAACGTATCACAAGCATTTTTTCTTCTCTACCGGCTCTATCAACAACGATTTTCTTGGAATCAAAGGTAAAGAAAAAGAAGGCAAATGGTATGCTTCGGCAAAAAATCAGAATAAATTTCTTGCACCGTCGGAACGGGGCAACTGGTTTAGTTATTTCCAGATTTGTATCAATATCAGCCGTGCCGTAAGGCGTTTGCATGCTGCCGGACTTGCTCATTCCGATTTATCTTACAAAAATGTATTGCTTGACCCCACTTCCGGCAAAGCGTCTATCATTGACATTGACGGTTTGGTTGTACCCGGAAAATATCCGCCCGACGTGTTGGGAACGCCCGATTTTATCGCTCCCGAAGTAATCGCAACTAAAACCTTGAAAATGGGCGACCCCGCACGGGCATTACCCAAAATCACAACCGACCGGCACGCTTTGGCTGTAATGATTTATATGTATTTACTTTATCGCCACCCTTTGCGGGGAGGAAAAGTATGGGATACCGACCCGGCCAAAGATGAAGACTTGTCGATGGGCGCAAAAGCATTGTTTGTGGAACACCCGAACGATACCGCTAACCGCGTCAAAGTAAAAGATCTGCAACCTTCGCAACTTCCGCAGGGCGACCCGGCCAAGATTCCGTATTCTGTTTGCGGACCTTATTTAAAAAAGTTATTCGACCGTGCATTTATTGAAGGCCTGCATAATCCCGCCACACGCCCAACAGCAGACGAATGGGAGCAGGCGCTTTTGAAAACCGTCGATTTAATGCAGCCATGCCAAAATCCGAAATGCTGGCACAAATGGTTTGTGTTTGACAATAAAACCAAACCCAAATGTCCTTTTTGCGGAATGGAATACAAAGGGCAGTTGCCGGTTTTGAATTTGTATTATTCGCCCAAAGCAGGCACTTTCAGGGATGAAGGTTATCGGCTTATGGTGTATAACAATCAATACCTCTATCAATGGCATTCAAACAGAAATATCTCGCCAAACGAAAAATTGACTGCCGAGCAGAAAAAACCCGTCGGCTACTTTGTTTTCCATAACAGCAAGTGGCTGCTTATCAATCAGCGGCTCAACGATTTGGAAGACAAAACGGAAGGCAAGAAAATTCCAATCAATCAGGCCGTTGAACTTACCGACGGGAAACAAATCCTCCTGTCAAGAGAAGAGAGCGGAAGATTAATCATCGTACAATTAGTGTCAAACTGAATGATACAACACATCTCTTTCGACCTGTGGCTGACGCTGATAAAATCAAATCCGCTTTTCAAACGCAAAAGAGCGGAACTGATTGCCGACCGGTTTCGGCCGAAAAACATGACGGTGGAACAAATTGAAATGCTTATCCGGCAAGAAGACAATATATTCGACAGATATAACGAAATGCAGGACAATAAAATACCGGCTAAATACATGTATCTGCACATACTCCGGAAAATGGATCTCAAATGCGGCGACATCACTGAGGATGACGCCGAATGGGTGATGCAGCAGTCAAACGAACTGCTGATGGATTACACGCCGCGGCTCCTGAACGAGCATGTACCCGATATTCTCGCCGGTTTACAGTCGGAAGTAGAAAGCATGAATATCGGAAGCAATACCGGATTTATTGAAGGGAAGGCATTGCGCAAAGTACTGAAAAAAACAGGTATCCATCACTTCTTTACTTTCTTTGTGTTTTCGGACGAAGTACGCGTTTCCAAACCGTCAGCCCGTTTTTTTCAGCATATTCACGAAGGCGCAAATATGCCCGGGTCAAGTATCCTGCATATCGGAGACAATCCGAAAACCGACTACCGCGGTGCGGCAGACTTCGGGTTCAACGCATTATTGATTACTCATCCAAACTATACGCTAAATGACATCCGAGCAAAGCTATAAAGGGAATATCATCAGGTTTTCAGCGCATCAAATCCATGCCTCCGGCGAGTTTGATTTTTCTCCGGAAGCCTATTCAAAATTCAAGTACGGAGCTGAAAACATTGCTCAGCAATTCGGGTATGAACTGGCAGACAGATTTATCAAAGACTGCTTTTCACGTCATTACAGCGGGCAGCCGCTGGTTGTTCTGCCCAGCGCCTGTTTACATATACCCACGGCCTCTTTCTACATGACAAACTTTTTTGTTGATAAACTGAACGATTATCTTTTTGAACATCATCTCCCTGTCGCGAAGAAAGCAAAAATTTATCGCACCGTGACTTACCGTGAGGATTATGGAGAAATGTCGGCGACAGAACGTTTCCGGTTAATCAAAGGCGACAAATTCCACATCGACAGGGCGTATCTCGGCGACAGAACACTCATCCTGCTGGACGATATCAAGATAACCGGCACGCACGAACGAATCATTATCAACATGCTGAATGAATACAGGATGTCCAATCCGTGCTACATGCTGTTTTTTGCCGAACTGACCAATCCGCAGATATCGCCGAAGATTGAAAATACACTGAACAATGCATTTGTGAAAAACCTCAATGACATTGATTACATCGTCAATCACGAGCGCTTCCGTTTTAATACGCGAGCAGTCAAGTTCATACTGAACAGCCAGCCGGACGAATTTGACAGTTTCATCGCGAAAAGAGACGGCTGTTTTATCCAATCGCTTTATTATAACGCAATAGGAAATGAGTATTATCAATTTCAAGCTTACAGCCGCAATTTGATACAACTGAAAAAAATCATTCAATCACAATGAAGTCTGCCCCGCGCACGATATTACATCGTCTGTATGATGCGTATTCCGGAATTATTTGTTTACTTTGCAGCGCTCAACAGAAATGACGAATTGTTTGAAACAGGAATATAGAGTATATTAACATAATTCAAAACAGAAATGGAACATAAACATCACTACACGGGCTTGTCCGATGCACAGGTCATCGAAAGCCGCAGGCAGCACGGTGAAAATATCCTGACTCCGCCTGAAAAAGAGCCGCTCTGGAAGGCGTTTCTCGAAAAATTTACCGACCCGATTATCATCATTTTACTGATAGCGCTGGCGTTGTCGACAGGTGTATCGTGTTACGAATTTTGGGGCGCGGGTGAAACGGCAAGCGTCTTTTTCGAGCCGGCAGGCATACTCATTGCCGTACTTCTGGCTACCGTTGTCGGCTTTTTATTTGAACTCAGCGCCAACAAGAAATTCGAGGTACTGAATAAAGTGAACGACGACACGCCGGTAAAAGTTATACGCAACGGGATTATTTGTCAAATTGCTAAAAAAGAAGTAGTTGTGGGAGATATTGTCATTCTCGAAACAGGCGAGGACGTCCCTGCCGACGGCGAACTCCTTGAAGCCGTGTCGCTGCAAATCAACGAATCGACCCTCACAGGCGAGCCTGTCTGCAAGAAAACAATCAACCCTGCTGATTTCGACAACGATGCCACATATCCGTCAAACAATGCAATGAAAGGCACAACAGTTGTCGACGGACACGGCATTATGCAGGTACGGAAAGTGGGCGACGCCACCGAATACGGCAAGGTGTACGAGGGCGCACAAATAGACAACAGCGTCGAAACGCCGCTAAACAAACAGCTTGACGGTCTGGCAGACCTCATTACCAAAGCAAGTTATGCCATCGCCGCTTTGATTATTGCCGGTCGTATGGTCTGGTTTTTCGCCGAAATGGATGTGTTCAACTGGATTGACTTCGGCAGTTTCTTCCTGCAAACCGTGATGATTGCCGTAACGATAATCGTTGTTGCCGTCCCCGAAGGGTTGCCAATGAGCGTAACTTTGAGTCTGGCGTTGAGTATGAAGCGAATGTTGAGTACCAACAACCTTGTCCGTAAAATGCACGCCTGCGAAACGATGGGCGCAGCAACCGTCAT
>JAIRLL010000300.1 GCA_031259505.1 Tannerella sp. | reverse complement strand
ATACGCCTCCCTCTAACGAAGGCACAAGCTCTTCCACTTCGCCGTTTTTCAGGGAAAGGATGCAGAGGTTTCCGCCCGGCATCCATCGGGAATTGAGGGATTCCGTGTAGTAGTGATTGGCGTTGTAGGTATAACGTTTGACGAAGACAATCTTTTCGACGCCCTGCTCCAGCAGTCTGTCCCACGTTGCCCGCTCTTCCGCGTCGGGAGCGTATGTTTCGCACAGCCGGCTGCGCTCGCCGGCGGCGCATCCGGTCAGCAGCGCTGCTGTCATCATAATCAATAGCGTTCTCATTGTATCTTTGTTTTGCTGTTTAAAATGTCTGTATACAAAGTATGCCTGTTTAGGGTCGCGGGCGGCGGCGGCGTTTTTTTCCTGCGCAGCGTCGTCCCGTCCCGTTAACGGCTATTCGGCAATCAGTTCATTTATTTTATTTTCCAGTTCTTTTCCTCTTAGATCTTTCGCTATAATAACTCCGTCGGGGTCAATCAGGAATGTGGTCGGATAACCGGATACATTATATTTCTGTTTAATGGCGCTGGTTTCGTCCGACAAAATCTGCGGCCATGTAATTCCGTACTGTTCTATCATTGTTTCCAGCGCATCCGGCGGACTTTCGCACACGATTCCGATGATTTCAACTTTGGATTTGTCCAGGCTGTCATACATCGTTTTCAGATTCGGCAGTTCCTGAATACAGGGTCCGCACCACACCGCCCAAAAGTCTATCAGGAGGTACTTTCCCTTGTAGCTGTCCAGCGTGATACTGGTTTTCGACTTAAAATCGCTGCCTTCAAACGGAACGGCCTTGAAGCCTGTTTGCGTGGAGTAGAGCCTGTTTTTCGGCAAATCCGTTTTTTCCAGCAGCATCACGTTCCTGTTCATATCAACGCCTTTGTATTTGTATACTTCATCATCGAAAAGCGCCAGGTATTCATTTTCCGAAATCATATCATCCCTTGAAATTTTTTTTCCGTCTTTCAAACTGTCGTTCATCATGACAAGCTCCGTTTTTCTGTACGACAAATTTGTGAAACCGGCGGAAGATATGGCAAATTCCCTTTCTTTAAACGTGGCGCGTGCATGTTGCGAAAAATTACACATCCACAAATTGTACGACGGCACATAAACAATGAACAACGCCGCATCTTCCCGAACAATCCGGTTATTGGACAGGCGCTCGTAAGTTACCGGAATCAAATGACGCGATGCTGTCGAATCGTCGAGACTTCCGCTTATATCAACTTCCGGCGGGGTGAACGGGACGTCGTCGCTGAAATCAAGGTTATTGTTTGCGTCGATAACCATCCGGGTTTCTCCCGCCGCATCTTTCCCGAACGCGAAGGCAATTTTGCACTTCAGCGGCTCTTTCGACAGATTCAGCGTGTCGGGAATCCAGTCCCACGCTTTTTGCAGTTCCTCATACCATTCCTGAGAAATATTTCCCTGCAAACAGTTTTGGTATACCGTTTGATAGATATTCGCATCGATGTCGCCTTTTTTCGCGTCGGTCCACTCATCGGGGATTCCCGTCACTTGCAGATACGTTTTTTTCCATGGATTATTTTCGTCTCCCGAATCGGGCGATACTCCTCCCAGGCTCAATCTGAAAGGCCCGTAACCGTTTTGTATGGAAATGGGTATTTCAATCGTCTTTTCCTGTTTGCAGCCCGGAATAAGGCATAACGCTGCGGCGATTACCGGGAAGAAAACTGTTTGTTTCATTGGATTAGTGGATTAAAATGTTTTTATGTAAAGAATCAGCGCCTCCAGTTCCTGTTCGGTCAGGCGTTGCGTGAGGCCGTGCAGGTCGTCCGGATTGCATGAGGTGAAGACCTCGCGCAGAGTGGCTGCCCGTCCGTCGTAGAGGTAGGGAGCGGTGCGCCACACTTCGCGCAGGGTTGGCGTGTCGAACGGACGGTTGCGGTCGCTGTCCACGCCTGTGCCGACGTCATATTTTCTCCGGTCGGTCAGGTATGCGCCGTTGTGGCAGCGGTTGCAGTCGGCGCGGTCGTAGACGGCCTTGCCCAGTTGTTCAGGGTCTTTCGTGCGATATTCGCCGAGGAAAGGACTTTCCACCGGGCGGAGGCGTCGGAGGTAGGCGTCCATGTCGGCGGCCAGCGATTCGGGCTGCCGCGTGCCCAGCGTGTGCAGGATGCCGTTGCGGACGGCCGTTTCCGCATCCCGGCGTATGCCCGTAATCATTGCAGGGGGCGTGACGTGCGAGAAAAGCAGGCTTTTGGTGTTTTTGGGATTTCCCAGTCCATCGTTCTGCTGATCCCAGTTCAGTCCGTCGGCGCGTCCGTCGGGATGACAGGAGACGCAGCTTTGCCAGCCCTGATAACAGATAGAGGCATCGAAGAAAGCGAGTTCTCCGCGACGGACGGCGTCAGGCGCCGGTTCGCTGCCGAGCGGCAACAGCCGGGCGGGCGCATCGCCTTCTGTCGACAACTGCTCCAGGAATGGAGAGAAACGACTGCTCACCAGCAGCGCGTCGCCGGCGATCGCCACGGCGCGGGGAGAGCGTCCCTGCAGGCGGATCCGCTTTTTAAACGGCGCGGCAAACGACAGCGATGTGTTCAAGTCCTCCTGAACGTCGTCCGCCGGTTTTTCGGAGAAAAGCGCAGCAAGGCGTTCGTGCATGGCCTTCATGTCAATCGAAAGCAGTTCATGGACGCCCGCCAGGGCGACATAAAGATGTCCGTTCTCTCCGGCGCATATACCGGCGGGATTGGCTGCTCCGCAGTCCACGTCGTCCAGCAGCAGGGCGGCATACAGCGAGCCTGTCTCCAGGTCGACGATGCTCAGCGCATTGGTGTTGACCCACCCCCTGTCTAATTGGGTAATCGGTACGCCGTACCGCGAAATCAGGTGTACGCAGTACAGATACCGTCCGTCGGGCGAGCAGTCCAGCCCCCACAACGACTGTGCGCCGTTGGGCAGGGTCACGTGCGTGCGGAAGGTATTGGAGGCCACATCTACCAGCGTGATTTGCGCCGCCACAGTATCGGCCGTAGATGCCTGCGCGGGAAGGAAATTGGCTGCGGCCAACGTTTTACCGTCGGGCGTCAGGCAAAGAGTGTGCGGTTCGCGCACGGCGGGAATGACGGCCACTTCCTGCCCGATCTTCAGGTCTATCACAGAAATGCTGCCGCCGAAGCGGTTGGCCACATACAAGGTCTGTCCGTCGGCAGACAGGGCAAGCCCCTGCGGAGAGTGTCCTGCCGCAATGGATTTTTCCCGTGTTCCTTCGGGCAAGCGAATCACTTCCACGCTTCCGCCGGTTTCCCCGCAACTGACGAACAGTGTGGAGCCGTCCGGCGACAACAGCAGGGAATGAGGATTCCGTTCCAGCATAATGCGGCGGGCAGTTCTGCCGGCTGCCAGGTCGGTAACGGCAACCGACCTGGCGGTAGTCAGCGCCGTGTACGCCAACTGGCGCTTCCCGTCTACGGCGATGGTTCCCGGCGACAGGTAGTCCTCCTCGCCGCAGAAAATACAGGATGCTATCGCCCAGCAGCAAAGCAACGCTTTCAGTTGAAAAGATACGTTCATGTCCGGTATCCTGTTTTATTTGCCGAGAAAGTGGTCGTTAATGGCTTTCACCTGGTGGCGTACGCTTGCATTGTCATGCACGTTTGCCACTTCGGTGATGATTGCGCCTTTGTCGCCGGCAAACTGCCAGTGATGCGAAAAGACTTTCGAGAGGGGCACAAAATCGCCCGGCACGGCTTTCACCACGTATCCGACGGTTACTCCGCCTTCGTGACAGGCCGGGATTTTGATTTCGGGAAACGACGCCAGATTGTCGTCGCCTTCACCCACGATGTAGCTCGTTCCGCTGCGCACCAGCCAGCCTTCCATCTTGGCGGGGAGGTCGCTGTCCGGCTTTTCGTGCCAGTGTTCGGGCAGCATCTGGTTGGGCAGCAGGAACAGGTCCTGCAACATGTAGCGGTCTTTC
>JAIRLL010000299.1 GCA_031259505.1 Tannerella sp. | reverse complement strand
CTGCCAGATCGTAGTCGTTGTGTGCATGAAAATCAAAATGTATTTCCGGATAACGCGCGACCATGTCACTGCAACAGGCGTATGTCGCTTCGGGATTCAACACGCCCAGCGTATCCGGCAACATGATGCGTTTGAGCGGCAATCCGGCCAATGCCTCCATCAGCCGGTATACGTATTCGGGAGACTGCCGTATACCGTTCGACCAGTCTTCAAGATAGACATTGACGGCAATCCCCATTTGTCCGGCCGCTTCCACTTCGCGGATGATGCCGTCGATGTGTTGCGCCGGCGTTTTTCGAAGCTGTTCGGCCAGATGCTTTTGCGACCCTTTGCACAGCAGATTCATAACCTGGCAACCGGTGGATTTTATCCATTGCAGCGATTCGCCGCCGTCGATAAAGCCCAAAACCTCTACCCGCGCCAAACAGCCGGCTTGCGATGCCCACTGTGCAATCTTCCTGATCGAGTCAAATTCACCTTTCGAGACGCGGGCAGAACCGATCTCTATCCGATTCACATTCAGTTCGTCAAGCAGCAAACGGGAAATTTCTTTTTTTTCATGTCTGGAAAAGGAAACGCCATTCGTCTGCTCGCCGTCGCGCAGCGTAGTGTCCAAAAGTTCTATCATACGCATGTCTCAATCACATTTTTTTAGTTTCTTATTTTCATACGCTTCGATTTTATCTTTCCGGCTCAACAGGTAGTCGACGTCGTCGAGCGCATTCAGCAGGCAATCCTTTTTGTAGGGATTGATTTCGAAATGTTCCGAACGGCCGCAGGCATTGTTCGTGATTTGCTGTTTTTCCAGATTGATCGTCAATGTCGTTTTGGGATTTGCTTCCACGGTTTCGAATATCTCCGCCAGAAATTTCGGCGAAACGACTACCGGCAGAAGCCCGTTGTTCAGCGAATTGTTTTTGAATATGTCGGCAAAAAAACTGGAAACAACCGCGCGGAAACCGTATCCGGCAATTGCCCAGGCGGCATGTTCGCGGCTCGATCCGCTGCCGAAGTTTTTCCCTGCCACCAGGATTTGCCCGTCATATTCGGGACTGTTCAGCACAAAAGAGGCGACAGGCTTACCTTCTTTGTCATAACGCCAGTCACGGAAAAGGTTGTCGCCGAAACCTTCTTTCGACGTCGCTTTCAGAAAGCGTGCCGGAATAATCTGGTCCGTATCCACGTTTTCCAGTGGGAGCGGCACGCAGGTAGATGTCAATGTAATGAATTTATCCATTTGTCAATTGATTGAATTTGCCGATTAATTCCCTTGGATCGGTGATTTTTCCGGTGACGGCAGCCGCGGCAGCGACCAGGGGCCCGGCCAGGAGGGTGCGTGCGCCAGGTCCCTGGCGACCTTCAAAGTTGCGATTGCTTGTACTCACGGCGTATTTGCCGGCCGGAACCTTGTCGTCGTTCATCGCCAGACAGGCGGAACAACCTGGCTGACGAAGTTCGAAGCCGGCTTCGTTCAATATCCTGTCCAGTCCTTCGACGCGGATTTGCCGTTCCACCGCCCAACTGCCGGGCACCAGCCATGCCGTCACGTTCGCGGCTTTCCTTCTCCCTTTCACCAAATGGGCGAAGGCGCGGAAATCTTCTATCCGCCCATTGGTGCAACTGCCGAGAAAAACGTAATCCACCGCTTTGCCCAGTATCGGGGCGCCGGCTTCGAAACCCATGTAATCGAGCGCCTTGCGAAAAGAAGCGCGGCCGGATTCATCAATACTGTCGAGCGACGGAATGGTCTCGTTGATACCGATCCCCATTCCGGGATTCGTCCCGTAGGTAATCATCGGTTCGATGTCTTCGGCGCGAAACGATACTTCCCTGTCGAACACGGCGTTTGCGTCCGTACAAAGCGTCCGCCAGTATGCCGTCGCCCTGTCCCAGTCTTTTCCCCGGGGCGAAAATTCTCTGTCTTTCAGATACTCGAACGTCACTTCGTCCGGTGCAATCATACCGCCGCGGGCGCCCATTTCGATGGAAAGGTTGCACACGGTGAGCCGTTCGTCCATACTTGCGGCGCGGATCGCTTCGCCTGCATATTCCACGAAATACCCGGTTGCACCGCCGGTAGTCATCCGGCGAATGATGTATAGCGCCATGTCTTTTGCCGTCACGCCCTGTCGCCGCGTCCCGTCGATGGTGATACGCATGGTTTTAGGTTTCTGCTGCAGAAGGCATTGCGTCGCGAGGGTCATCTCCACTTCACTCGTGCCGATGCCAAAAGCTATCGCGCCCATTGCGCCGTGGGTCGAAGTATGGCTGTCGCCGCAGACGATGGTCATTCCCGGCTGCGTCAGCCCGTTTTCGGGGCCGACGACGTGGATAATTCCGTTTTTTGGATGCAGCAGCCCGTAATACTCCAGTCCGAAATCGACGGCGTTCTTTTCCAGCGTGTCCACCTGTTTTTGCGACACAGGGTCTTCGATGGGTCTGTCCTGCCTCAGCGTAGGGATATTATGATCAGGCATGCAGGTGATTTGCTTCGGACGGAAGGGTTTCAGTCCGCGTTTGCGCAATCCGGCAAAAGCCTGCGGACTTGTCACTTCGTGGCAATACAGACGATCGATGTACAATTGAACCGTGCCGTCGGCCAGCGTATCCACCACATGTTTTTCCCAAATCTTTTCGAATAATGTTTTCATCTCAATCAAGTATTTTTTTGTTTCTGCCGCGTTTCAGTTTGCAAATTTATTGATTGCGTCGACAAAAGCCTCTACCGAAGCGGCAATAATATCGGTATTTGCCGAAAATCCGTAATAGATATTGCCTTCATATTCGACCTGCATGTGTACTTTCCCGATGTCGTCGCTTCCTTTATTGATAGCTTGAATCAGAAACTCCTGAATCGTCATCTGCCTGTGTATAATGCTTTTTACGGCCTTTATAGCGGCATCGACCGGGCCGTTGCCGGAAGCTGCCGCTTCAAACTTTTCGCCGGCGATGTCGAGGCAGACGCTCGCTACGGGTTGCAGCCCGATGCCCGAAGTCACTTGCAGATACTGTAATTTGATGCGCTGCGACGAGGTGTGGTCTTTCCCGACAAGCAGCAGGATGTCGTCGTCTCTGATGTCTTTTTTCCGGTCGGCCAGTCTCAGGAAATCTTCGTATACCTTGTCTAATTTTCCGGATTCCAGCTTTACGCCGAGCAGATTCAGATGATGTTTCAACGCAGCGCGTCCGCTTCGGGCTGTCAGGACGATGGCATTGTCGTCCAGACCTATATCTTTGGGGTCGATGATTTCGTAGCTTTCGCGGTTTTTCAATACGCCGTCCTGATGTATTCCTGAGGAATGGGCAAAAGCATTGCGTCCGACAATCGCCTTGTTTGGTTGTACCGGCATGTTCATCAGGCTCGATACGATGCGGCTGATGCCGTAGATCTTGGTTGTATTGATATTTGTGTCGATGCCCAGCGCACGGTGGCTTTTGAAAATCATTGCCACTTCTTCGAGAGAAGTATTTCCTGCGCGTTCGCCGATGCCGTTGATAGTCACCTCGACTTGACGTGCGCCGTTCAGTACGCCCTGCACCGTATTGGCCGTCGCCATGCCGAGGTCGTTATGGCAGTGCGTGGAAATTATGGCTTTATGGATTCCGTCGACATGTTCGGCCAGGTAGCGAATTTTGGCCGCATACTCGTCGGGCAGGCAATAGCCGGTCGTGTCGGGGATATTGACAACCGTGGCGCCGGCCCGGATCACGGCTTCGACTACCTGCGACAGGTATTCGTTGTCTGTCCGTCCGGCATCTTCGCAATAAAACTCCACGTCTTCCACGTATTTTTTTGCATAGCGCGTAGCGGCAACGGCGCGTTCCAGAATCTCTTCCCGACTGGAATTGAATTTGTAGCGGATATGACAGTCCGACGTGCCGATTCCCGTGTGGATACGTTTGCGCCTGGCCGACTGCAGCGATTCTGCCGCCACGTCGATGTCTTTCTCCACCGCTCGCGTCAGCGTGCATATCACAGGCCACGTGACGGCCTTCGATATTTCAATCACGCTGTTGAAGTCACCCGGACTCGACACCGGAAATCCGGCTTCAATAATATCTACCCCCAGTTCTTCGAGCGCTTCGGCCACCTGAATCTTTTCCACCGTGTTCAACTGACAGCCAGGCACCTGCTCGCCGTCGCGCAATGTCGTATCAAAAATAAACAATTTCTCCTGCATAATCTCTTTCCTGTTTTTAATTCAACAAAAAACCTTTCTCACAAACGGAAGTGAGAAAGGTCATCTTTATTTTTTTGTGCAAACTTCACAACGTGCGACATACACAACCTCACTTCCCGTTCTTCTTCAAAAGTAGAAGAATATGAAGAGGACGAATAATAAGGCTATGTATGTTCGCTGACGTCATCCGTATTACTTTTTGCGCGGCAAAGATAATGCTGTTTTCCGGATCCGCAAAACAATTCGTATTTTTTTTACGCATTTTCTTTAAAACCGAAAGTTTTCCGTCGAATTAAATGCGGAAGTCATACTGCGCGCGGCGTGACTTCCGCATTGTCATTTTCATTCTTCACGTTTCCGGTTTACAGCAGCGGCGAAAACAGGCGCATGAACGATTCGGCAAGGCGTACGGGGACAGGGCGTGTGAGCCACTGCGAGGGGACGACCTGCTCACAGTCCGTTTCAAGGTCGTGCATGAAGATTTCTTTCATTTGTCGGGCAAACGGCTCGTGGTAGACGAAAGCATTGATTTCGAAATTGTGCTCGAAACTGCGGAAGTCAAAGTTCGAAGAGCCGATGCAAGTCAGGGCGTCGTCGACAAGCAGGAGTTTTGCGTGCAGGAAGCCGGAGCGGTAGAAATAGACCTTGGCGCCGGCTCTTATCAGGTCGTCCAGAAAGGAATGGGTAGCCATGTTGGCAGATCGCGTGTCCGACTGCTTTGGGAGCATTAGCCGGACGTCGACGCCGCCGAGCGCCACCGTTTGCAGCGCCTGGTTGAGGCTTTCGGTCGGGAGGAAATAGGGGGTCTGGATGTAGAGATACTTTTTTGCGTTGTTGATGCAGAACGAAATGGCCTGCAAAAGCGTACGCCACCGTCCCGTGGGGCCGCTGACTGCAATCTGCACGAGGTTGTCGCCCTCCGTTTCGGCATGGGGATAGTATTCTTTGCCCTTTATCAGTGCGCGGCTTGCGGCATACCAGTCGAGCAGGAAGGCGGATTGCAGGCCGTGTACTCCTTTCCCGGTGATTTTG
Organism: Tannerella sp.; assembly: GCA_031259505.1. Taxonomy (GTDB): domain Bacteria; phylum Bacteroidota; class Bacteroidia; order Bacteroidales; family Tannerellaceae; genus Tannerella. The sequence continues at coordinate 6,719 of JAIRLL010000299.1, read as the reverse complement.
AAATGCGTATCGCGCCACAATCCCAGCGAAGTTCCCTTGACGTACCGATCGGCAATATTCATCCCGCCCAGATAGCCGACCTTCCCGTCGATGACGACGATCTTGCGATGATTGCGATAGTTCACCTTGCTGGTGAAGAGCGGGAAAAACACGCGCAGGAAAGCGTATACCTCAATGCCTGCCCGGCGCATCTCGTTGAAAAAGGCTTTCTTCACGTTCCAGCAGCCCACGTCGTCGTACAGCACGCGAACGCTCACTCCCTCCCGGGCTTTGGCTATCAGCGCCTGCTGCACTTTCCGCCCGATTTCGCTGTCGGCAAAGATGTAGTATTGCAGATGAATGTGATGTTTCGCCCTGCCGATTTCTTCGAGAAGCGAAGCGAACTTGTCCGCCCCGTTGGTGAAACACTCCAGTCCGCAACCGCGAAACAGGACACTCTGCCCGTTGCGAATCAGCAGATTCGACAGCGGCTGATATTCCGGTGAGACACAGTCCGTATCCTGCACGATGCGGTTCGACCGGAGCGGCCGCATAATGCGCTTGTACGTCTTCCCCGAAATGATGCGCTGACGGCGATTGTCCTGTCCGAAGAAGAAATAAAAAATCAGACCGACGCCGGGAAGGAATATCAGGACAATCACCCAGGGAATCGTTTTCAGCGGATTCCTGTTTTCAAGCAGCAACACAAGCACAAGACTACCGATGGAAACGGCGTACAAAAGGAGCAGCGCAATGCCCACAATGCTCTGTATTTGAATATCCATCATGCACGCATAAGTTTTTTATGGATACAAATATACAGTCTTTTCCGCTATAACCTTTGATATTTGCAGAAAATTTTTCTCCGAATCCCTGGCCTTTGAATTTTCGGTCATGTTCCAACTTATCAGGAAGATTCGTCGAAGAGTTGCGCCTGTTTATTTTTTTTGATAAAGATAAACATTATTTCCCGACAGGAATGCTTTATCCTGCCTGTTTTATATGTAGCTTTGTCGCGAGATATAAACAAAATAATTGAAAACAATGAAATATTCTTATTTACTTATTGTATTATGTGGCTTTTCCCTGATTTCCCTGATTGCAGACAATGCTTTTGCCCAATCGTCGGCAATAGGGAAACTGCCCATCGATCCCAAAGTGCGCTATGGCAAACTGTCCAATGGGATGACTTACTATATTCGTCATAACGAAATGCCGCGGGAGCGGGCGGAATTTTATATCGTGCAGAATGTCGGTTCGATGCAGGAAGAAGAAAATCAGCGCGGTCTGGCGCATTTTCTGGAGCACATGGCGTTTAACGGCACAAAGAATTTTCCGGCCGGGACGCTCGGTATCAAGGAATATACCGAACGTATCGGAATGCGTTTCGGCGAAAACCTGAACGCTTATACGAGTTTCGATGAAACGGTTTATATGTTGATGAACGTGCCCGTCGCGCGCAGAGAGACTGTCGATACGTGCCTGCTGATACTGCACGACTGGGCGGCATTCCTGACGCTGGCCGATTCGATGATAGAAAAGGAGCGGGGCATCATCCGCGAAGAGTGGCGGACTCGCTCCGATGCACAGATGCGCCTCTGGGAACAGCAACTGCCCAGGATGTATCCCGGCAGCCGCTATGCCAACCGTCTGCCTGTCGGGACGATTGACGTGATAAACCATTTCAGACCCGACGAACTGCGGGCTTATTACCGGAAATGGTATCGCCCCGACTTGCAGGGAATCATCATCGTCGGTGACGTGGATGCGGAGGCAGTGGAAGAGACGGTGAAAACGATGTTTGCCGATATTCCTGCGCCGGTTGATCCCGCCGAACGCAGACAGGAACCGGTACCAGACAACGACGAACCGCTCGTCTCCATCGCGACGGACAAGGAGGCGACGCGTATCACGCTCAGTCTCTACTACAAACACGACAATATACCCGACGAAATAAAAGGCACCATCGCAGACTACATGAAGTATTATCTCGGGATGGTCGTTTCGTCCGTCATGAGCGAACGTTTCAGCGAAATCCTCCAGAAAGCGAATCCTCCGTTTATTAATGCTTATGCCGGCGATGGCGCATACATGATTGCCAGGACAAAAGACGCATGGACGACTGCCGCCATCGTCAAACCCGGCAGCATCGACGAAGCGCTGGAAACGCTGGTGACGGAAACCGGCCGCGTCAAAAAGTTCGGCTTCACTGCATCGGAATACGACCGTGCACGCACGAACATCCTGAAATGGATCGAATCGGCCTACAACGAACGCGACAACCAGCAAAACGATGCGTTTGCGAACGAGTACGTGCGCCATTTCACCGATGGAGAATGTATTCCCGGCATCGAAATGGAATATGAGATGATGAAACAGATAGCTCCGGCCATTCCCGTGGAAGCAGTCAACCAGTATGTAAGCCGGTGCATTGGCGACAGCAATATCGTCATCGGCCTGACGGGGCCTGACCACGAAACGTATCCGTCGGAAGAGGAACTGCTGGCCGCTTTCCGTGAGAAACAGGCGATTCCCGTCGAAGGATATGAAGAGGAAACGGCCGGCATGGCATTGATTGACGCGCTTCCCGCGCCGGGCGAAATCGTCGGGACGAGACAGGAACCGCTGTTCGGCGCTACGGTGTATACGCTCGGCAACGGCGTGAGAGTTGTCCTGAAAGAGACGGACTACAAGAAAGACCAGATCGTTATGAAGGCGTCGAGCCCGGGCGGAAGCACGCTGTTCGACGCCGGGGAGGCAAGCAACCTGAAACTGCTCAACAACGTGGCCAGTGTCGGCGGACTGGGTAACTTCTCCACCACGCAGCTTGCAAAAGCGCTGGCCGGCAAAAAAATATCGTGCAGCATCCAGTTCACAGGCAATGCCGAAGGCATCAATGGCGAAACGGCGCCTTCCGACATCCGTACGCTGTTCGAACTGGTCTACCTCTTTTTCACCGCGCCCCGCAGCGACGACGAAGCCTACGCCTCGCTGACCGGCCGTTTGCGCGGGCAACTGGAGAACCTGCAACTCAATCCGATGGTGGCATTCAGCGATTCCGCCACGAAAGCCGTTTACGGTGATAATCCGCTGGCAGGCCGCATCCGGACAGACGATCTCGACAGGGCAAGCTACAGCCGCATCATGGAGATGTACAGAGAACGCTTTGCCGATGCCTCCGACTTTACGTTCATCTTCGTGGGCAATATCAGCACGGACAGCATGATACCCATGATGAAGCAGTATCTGGCCACGCTGCCGTCGCTGAAGCGCGCCGAGCAGGGTAACTCCGAACGCCTGCCCGTCATGCGGCAGGGGAAATACACGAACCGCTTTAGCCGTACGATGGAAACGCCCAAGGCTACCGTCATGACGCTCCATTCGGGGCAAATGACATACAACCTGGAAAATCTTGTGCTTGCCTCTATGCTGAATCAAATCCTCGACCTCGTCTATACCGAAAAAGTACGCGAGAACGAGAGCGGCTCGTATCACGTGGGGACAAACATCCACATGGCCGACTTCCCGAAAGGGCGCACCATCCTGCAAATCAGTTTCGACACCGACCCCGCGATGCAGGATAAGCTCACTGCCATTGTCAGGGACGAGCTTGCCGCCATTGTACGGAATGGCCCGCGCGAAACCGATTTTGTCAAAACACGCGACAACATGCTCAAACGCCACGACGAATCGCTGCAGGAAAACAGCTACTGGCTGGGGACGCTTGACGGTTATTATTTCTATGGATTCGACGGTTTTACGTCGTACAAAGACGTCCTGAACAGCATCATGCCGGCACAGGTGCAGGAATTTGCAAAGGAACTCGTCGAGCAGGGGAATTATGTGGAAGTAGTGATGACGCCGGAGATATGAATCCCGAAGAAACATTCACGGCGTTGGGGCGCAGGGTCGACTGCAAGCCGGGTTATGCCCCGGAAGTACTGGAAACGTTTGCCAACAGGCACCCCGAACACGACTACCGCGTACGCTTCAACTGTCCGGAATTTACAAGCGTGTGTCCGGTTACCGGACAGCCCGATTTTGCTACCATCGTGATCGACTATATCCCCGACCTGCGGCTGGTAGAAAGCAAAAGTCTGAAGCTGTATCTGTTCAGTTTCCGCAATCACGGCGCTTTCCACGAAGACTGCGTCAATCTGATTATGAATGACCTGATCCGGGCAATGGATCCGAAATACATCGAAGTGACGGGTTTCTTTGTGCCTCGCGGCGGCATCAGCATCCATCCGTACTGCAACTGGGGACGTCCCGGTACGAAATACGAAATGCTTGCCGCAGAACGACTGCTCGCCCCTTTGTCCGGAACGGGTCATGCGGGAGATTACTGACGACAGGTATTATTCAGTCCTCCGTCTCCCTCAGCCGTTTTCCGGCCTCAGTTTGCGCACGACGGCGCCGGTCTGCCACATCTCGCTTTCGCGGAGGGCTTTCAGTTCGCGTTCGAGACCTTCGCGATAGTCCGGCCTGCTGTTCGTGTCTATCGAGCGCTGCGCTTCGTTGCCGCATGACACTTCGCCGTACAGTTTCTCAAAGACAGGCTTTGTGGCGTCGTGAAACGGCGTCATCCAGTCCAGTGCGCCGCGCTGGGCGGTTGTCGAGCAGTTGGCATACATCCAGTCCATTCCGTTTTCGGCAAAGAGGGGCATCAGCGACTGCGTCAGTTCCTCGACCGTTTCGTTGAAGGCTTCCGAAGGGGAATGTCCGTGTTCGCGCAGCGTTTCGTACTGTGCAAGCAGAAGTCCCTGAATGGCGCCCATCAGCGTGCCGCGTTCGCCCGTGAGGTCGGAATAGACTTCGTTCCTGAACGTAGTCTCGAACAGATAGCCGGAGCCGACGCCGATACCCAGCGCCGTGACGCGTTCTTTCGCGCGCCCCGTGGCATCCTGAAAGATGGCATACGAGGAGTTCAGCCCGCGCCCCTGCAGAAACATCCGCCGCAGCGATGTGCCCGACCCTTTCGGCGCGACGAGAATCACGTCGATACCGGCCGGGGGGACGATGCCGGTACGTTCGCTGTAGGTGATGCCGAAGCCGTGCGAAAAATAAAGCGCCTTGCCCGGCGAAAGGTATTTCACGATACGCGGCCATACTTCTATCTGCGCCGCATCGGAGAGCAGGTACTGGATGATGGTGCCGCGTTCGCAGGCTTCTTCGATCTCGAAAAGGGTTTCGCCGGGCGTCCAGCCGTCGGCTACGGCCTTCTCCCACGTACGGCCGCCGCGGCGCTGGCCGACAATCACGCGGAAGCCGTTGTCGCGCAGGTTCATGCTTTGGCCGGGGCCCTGCACGCCGTACCCGATCACGGCGACGGTTTCGTCTTTCAATACTTCTCTTGCTTTTTCCAGTGGAAATTCGTCGCGGGTGACTACGTTTTCGTCTACGCCGCCAAAATTCATTATAGCCATACTTCTTTTGCTTTATATATATTATTAATGTATGATGTTTCTGTTTTCCTGTTACTGCCATACGGCGGCCGCGCGGCAGATGGCTTTGCCTTCGTGACAGACGGCCATATTGTAGCGTCCTGCTCCGGCGTCTGCCATGTGCATGGTCAGCGGCATTCCGTATCTGCTTTCCGACAGATAGATAATCTCGAAACGCCGCACTTCCTTTTCTTCGAACAGGGCGATGTCGAACATATCCAGCAGATGCTCCATGTATTTGATGCTGTTGAAATGTCCGTTAATGTCCAGATCGCTGTATCTGATCCGGTAAGGTTCGCCGGGCGTCGATACTTCGATGGCCGGTATCCTGCCCGGCCGCACAACGGGGCAGTGGCGGTCTGTCAGATACACGCGCAGCGCATCTTCGGCCAGCGGCATGGGGCGTCGCGTCGCCATGTCGATGGCCGCCCACGTGGAATGAGCGTATCCGAGCGTCCTGCCGCCGGCGTCCGTCCATTCGAAACAGCGGCTGGTAAACAGGCGGCTGACGTCGCTGATCCACGTATGCAGCGTGAGCGGTTCCGACGGCATGACCGGATATTCCGACATCTCGACCGCCATTCGTGAAAGCACCCATGCCGTATGCTTCTCCGACATGTCGCTGAACCCGAATCCGCGCGAGGCGGCATGACGCGAAGCGGCATGAAGCATGTAGTTCCCTATCGTCGGAAGGGTTACGCGCCCTCTGAAGTCGAGCAGATACGACTCGGTGGCGAAATGATATGTGCCTGTTCTGTCCATGCGTTTCTAAATTGTTTGCGGCAAAGGTATGGTGTTTTTTCGAGACTTCGCAACAGCGGCGTGGAAATTTCCGTCTTTTTATCAGACCGCCGGATTGCTTCCTGCTTCGTACATCGCAGTTGCAATGACGGAGATGCCATTGTTGAAGGCAATGGCGTTCGGCGTTATTGCGAGGAACGAAGCAATCCAGCGGGCTGATAACAGGCAAATAACGAAACATATCATTGGCAGGAAAATGACATGTCTGGATTACTTCACTCCGTTCACAATGACGGGGATGCCGTTGTTGTCAGCAATGGCATCCGACGTCATCCTATGTTTTGCGAGGAGCGTAGCGACGTGGCAATCCGGTAGAATAATATCGCAAAATTACACTGCGCGCAATATAACATAGGAAAACACCTCTTTTTTTTGTTTTTTGTATTGTCAATTCAAAATAAAGATGTAATTTTGTCCGACCGTTCAGTCAATCAAAAAGACGGAATGAAAAAGTAAAATGTTGATTTATAGTTAAATAATAAAACTTATTATGCC
>JAIRLL010000245.1 GCA_031259505.1 Tannerella sp. | reverse complement strand
TGAAACACAAAATCCGAACCGTTACCGTCAACAGTCAGTTCGCCGAAATTTTCGATAAGAACAGCCAGCCGTTTCGGATTGATGTCGGACGTGTTCGATTCGAAATAGTCCCTTTCGATACAGTGATGCGGCCAAAAATCATACCGCCCGTAGGGAAACGTCAGCGTCGAAACGCCGTTCGCCTTGCAGTGTGCAAGCGCTTTTTGGATGTATGGAACGGCGTTCTCGCGCGTATCCGGCTTCAACCCGAAATCGGCAACTGAAACCGTAACTTGCGCCTGCACGGAAACGGCAAGCGCGAAAAAAATGCTGAATGTTTGAAATAACTTTTTCATGTTGTTATATGTGATAGTATTAATTATTCTCTGATTAACCGCCGTGTCAACGCCGCAATTTGTTTGTCCTTTTCTTCAAACGCTACGGACTGTTTTTCGATAATTCGTGTCCGCTTTTGGTCTGTCTTTTCGGAAAGCGCGTCAAGAGTCCGCTCTTTCCTGTTCCGGGAGTGTGCGACAATGATTCCCGCTTCATCCTTTGCCAGCGAAAACGTGAGTTGGCGTTTCTTTACGGGAACTTTTTCATGCAGAAGTTTCAATCCGTCAAGAGTGATTTTGTAGATATCGACCGTTTGTGCCGTCCAGTCTTCGGGCATGTCCCACGTCTGCGAAACGTATCCGTCGGCGCTGTAAGCCACTATTGCCGGTTCTTTTCTCCACAGAGCGGGAATAAACACATCGCTGTTGCGCTGCATCAGTTTCCCGTTCTTCGTCAGGGTGAAATCGTCGCCCGACAGACGGGTGATAACGCCCTGTGAAAACTTTACTTCCTTACGGTATCCGTCTTTGATATATTCAAGTCGTTGCAGGCGGTTGAGGTAATACCAGGGCAAGGTTTTCGTGCAGAATTGATACAGGAATCCGCTCAGTTGCTGCGGGTCTTTGAGGAAGATTTCTTCGCCATGCATACTGCTTCCGAACAGTCTGCCGTAGGGACTGCTGTCTGTTCCTCCGCAGTAGTAGGATGCAGGCCACGCCATGTACTCTTCCGCCGACGGAGCATACCACCATGCGGCGGGTTGCAGTCCTTCGAAAGACGAAATCCGCAGGAACGAGGAGCCTTCGCTTGTCACGTCAACTCCTTTCGACGCCCAGTAGCGTAACAGTTGTTTTTGGGTTTCCGATTCCTGATCTGTCGTGTATCCGAGGTACGGACTGATGGGGCTTCGGTCGGGCGTATAGGGCGTCCAACTGTGGAAAGCGTCGATATGCACGGTGCCTGCTTCCGCGAGCGAGAGCATTTCGCAGATTCCGTCGATTCGTTTTTGCGCATATCCCGTTTTCCATTCCTGCGTGTAGGAAACAGGCCATCCCCATTCGCCCGGTCGCAGCGTCCCGTCGGCGTTGCGGGCAATGATGTCATGGGCTACGTAGGCGTCCCACAGCGGACTGTCGTCGTAGGCGTCGAACATGTTGATGTGGACGCTGACCGTCGTGTTGTACCGGAGGGCTTCCTTCATCAGCCATTTCATGCTTTCGAGCGCGGTGGCGTCCTGCGGACGCTTTAAGAGCGGATTGACTTCCGCCCATGCGGGATATTTGGAGTCGTGTCCGTTGTACTGCCACCCGACCAGATAGACGATTTTGGGGATGCCGAGCGTCAGATTATCTGTTTTACGGATGATTTCCAACGCCTGTTCAAAGGTCGCATCCACCTTCGATTCGCCCCTGTCTCTCTTCTTGACCTGCCGCCCTTCGCCTTTCTCCGCATCGACCGACGAGAGGAAAAGTTTCATCCACAAGGTCTGGTGATATTCATGCCTGCGGGGAAGTTCCGGCTCCGGATACTGCCCCGGCGCCTTGATAGCCGTCTGCGCCCTCATACCGGCGCCACACAATAGTAGCGCCAATAAAATAAATGCTGTTCTGTTCATAAATTTTACTGTTCAGGGATGACATAATAAGGCGTTTCGGATTTCAGTTCGACGACGAATGTGCGGTCTTTTATCTTGCTTTTTCCTGCGGGCGTCCATTCGCCCGTCGTGAATCGGTATTGATAGAGCGTCAAGCTCCGGGCGTCACCCCATTCGAAAGGCGCGTCGAAACGGTATTTGCCGTCGGGTTCGTCGGTATAGAGGAGCACGCCCGCATCGTTGCGCCAGACTGCCGGGAACGAGACGACGTTCTTGCGGCGCAGCACTCTGTCCTGCTGTTTGACCGTGCTGTCGGCAAGCGATACGCTTACGCGCCGGCTGTACCGTGCGATGCGATTTTCCCCGCTGCCCTCTACGCCCAGCCTTTCCAGGCGGTTCAGGTAAAAGAATTGCGGACATTTCAGCATAAATTCTTTCGTCAAAGTATGTATCCAACTGTCGATATCGGGTGTTTTCCAAACAGACTCTACGTTCGCCGAAACGCCAAAAAGAAATCCCAGCCCATAATCGCTGTCCCGAATATCGGGATTAAAACCCACGCCGGTATATATGCGGGCGGGAACGCGCAGATAGTCCGCCTGTTCGAACCTGTTGAAATGCAAAGCCAAAGGGACAAGCCCCGTCATGTAGTCCATCACCCATTCGCTGGTGACGTCCAATCCGTTCATATTCCAGTATTGGAGAGCTTTGCGCTGACAGTCGGCTTCCATGATTGCCGATTCGTTGTGCCCTTCGCTCGGACGCGCTATCCATGCGTCAATATGGATGGTAGCGGCTTCTTTCACTTCGGGCAGCAATTGCAGCAGGCGGTCAATGCGCATCTGCGTATAGCCCTTTTCCCATTCGTTGCGATAATTGATCTGGTAAGCCTTATGTCTGTTGTATTCGCCGATTACCTTGAGACTGCCGTCCCTGTTTTTGGAAATCAGGTCGTTTTCGACATACTCCTGCCACAGGGGGCTGTTGTCGTATGCGTCCGTCATGTTGATGTGCAGGCTGACGGCGGTGTGATACTTCCGCGCTTCACGCATCAGCCACCGCAGACTTTCTTCCGCCGTCGCATCCTCCGCCCGTTTCAGCGCGGGATTGGCTTCGAAAAAAGCCGGATACCGGTCGTCGTGCCCGTTGTACTGCCATCCGACCAAATAGACAATCTTGGGTACGCCAAGTGTCAGCGTGTCTATCCGGCGGATGATATTCAGGGCCTGTTCGAAGGTGATTCTTACGTCGCTGCCACCCTTCCCGTCGGGAGCAGCCAGAAACATTTTGCCTGTCCACGTCTGCGAATAGTCGTGACGATACGGATGTTCCCAGGTGATTCCCTTTTGGGAACAGTACCCCGGCATTTCGATGACTGCCTGTGCCTGTACGGAAACGGCAAGCGTAAAAAAAATGATGGCTGTTTGAACTGATCTTTTCATGTTGTGTATCCGGCTGTTGCAAACTGTTTATTTCGTATTCCCCCAAGCCTGTTCCGGGCATATCCCGTCAGCCCCGGTTACTGTTGAGGATATGCTTCACTTCTTCAACTGTCAGACCGGTTAATTTGGCAATCTCTGCAACAGACATACTGTTTCGGGACAGGGTCAGAACAAAATTTACCCGTGCCTGTTGCATACCTTTTTGCATGCCTTC
>JAIRLL010000222.1 GCA_031259505.1 Tannerella sp. | reverse complement strand
GTGTGTTCGTAGCTGTAGCCGCAACCGTTGTCGCCGCCGGTAATGGTGTTTGGACTGACCTGCACCATCCCGAAAGGAGAGGCCGCACCGGGAAAAGTCTTTCCCAAACCATGATGCGCGCCCGCCGCACGAATATTCGTACTCGCCCCGATAAAGGGGTCAACAAAATCGGAAAGATGTTGTTGCTGTACTGTTCGGCTGTCGCCGCAGGCCATCAATATGGCAGGAAGAAGAAAAACAATGAGTTTGTTCATATCTGTTTTTATTTACGTGTTATTAAATTGTGTACAAAAATATATGGAAATATCCGTATGAGCAATTAATCGGTAAAGAAAATGAGAACATTTCTTATGTTATACTTGTGAGCGGCGTAAATTTGCAACCTTATTTGATGTTTGTTTGCGTCTTGATCCATGTTGCGATTTCCGCCGTGACAGCGGACGAAATGGTCTGTTCGATGGTTGCGTACTCTGCCGGCAAACCGGTTTCAGACTCTGCTCCGCAAAACTTCCGGCATCTGCACCTTGCCTGCAACGTCACTTTTGAGAGCGACTGTTGCCGTTTTCCCGTTTTTGTTCATTCCTGTCATTTTATTACAATTGTATCCGTATGAAAAGGTAACACAAATTCTTCTACACTAAAAATATGTTATGCAACATGTCTTAAAGAAATGCACTTAATCAAACCGGCTGACAGTTAATCTTTTATTTTATCAGCCAAACGGGTAAACATACTTTTGATGATTTTTTTTCAAAAAAAAGACATTGCAGATGTAAAAAAGATTTCTACCTTTGTCGCTGATATTAAAATAAACAGTAAAAATAAATAATAATGACCGGACGTTCGACAAATTATCAAACCAAACCTGACTGTCATTCGAAAGTGAATATATGTCAACGGGGGGGGCAATTCTCTATATAACAGCTATTTAGTATTACATATTTATAAACGGAGGCCATACGCAACCGGCGACGTCTCCGAAAGAAAAGGTCTGCTTTTGCATTATTCCTGCAAAAGCAGGCCTGTTTTTATCCTTTTCCGTGTCCCCCTGCAAAACAGGCAAAAGAGCGTCCGGAAGAAAGGTAACGCCTGTCATTTTCGCCGGATTCCGGCTTTTTCCATCATCAACAACCGCACCCTGTTGGCCACGCCAATTCCCAAATGCCGTTCGGCCCAAGGCTCCGCCGTCGGCTGCACCCGGCATACCATACTGCTGAAAACGACCGTCAGGCTGCGTCCGACGCAGGTAAAAATCCGGGCGTATACGCACTATGCCGGCATCACGAAGAATCTGAAAAGCATCTGCGCGAGATCGAACGCCACCGGCAGGATATGGAACAGTTGAGTTGGAGGTGAAATGAACAGATATTATCTGCGTGCAATATAAATAACGAAAGTATCATTTTAAAACAAAATGCCTATGGAAGAAATGGAAAAAGATTGAAATCAGCGAAAAGATGGTCGGAAAACAACCGGTACTTGTTATTCGACCGGACAAACTTCAAAAGTACCGTTTCAAAAACAGAATAAATTAATAAATGGATGACTATGAAATTATTTAGAGACATGAAACATGTCAAAATTAGAAAATTAAAAAAAATGACAAAAATGATGACACTGTCCGCAATCCTCCTGATGGGGGCTACGGGCATGACGTTCGCCGCCGACGGCTATCCGCCGGAAACGCGCGAACCGGAACAGAGCAGAACCCGCATCGCGGGAACGGTGGTCGACCGGACGGGCGAGCCGGTGATCGGAGCGAATATTGTGGAGAAAAGCGCGACGGCCAACGGGACAATCACCGATGTGGACGGCAAGTTCAGTCTGAACGTATCGCCTGGGGCGACGCTGGTCGTTTCCTTTATCGGCTACGTGACTCGGGAAGTATCCACGGGCAACCGGACGGATTTGCGAATCGTGCTCGCGGAAGATACGCAGGCGCTTGAGGAAGTCGTAGTCATAGGCTACGGTACGCAGAAGAAAATCAACCTGACCGGTGCCGTAGCTACGGTTAGTGGCGACGACCTGGTAAAACGTCCCGTTACCAACCCGGTGACCATGCTTCAGGGACAGATTCCGGGATTGTCGGTTGTACAGGGGACGGGACAGCCCGGATCAGAGTCCGTCAGCATGAGGATTCGCGGCCAGGGGACATACAGTAACGCCGGCTCCGATCCGCTGGTACTGATTGATGGAGTGCCGGGTAATCTGGCCAGCCTGAACGCTAACGATATCGAAAACGTATCCGTATTGAAAGATGCTTCCTCGGCTTCCATCTATGGCGCCAGGGCGGCAAACGGCGTGATTCTGGTAACGACCAAAACCGGAGAAGAAAACCGGTTTAAACTGACGTACAACGTAAATCTCGGAGTCCATAATCCGACTACGCTGGCCAAACTGGTGACCAATACGGCGGATTACATGCGCCTCTATAACGAAGCCATGCGCAATTCGGGTATCGCAAGCGCCTTGACTACGTATACGGACGAAATGATTTCGCTCTACGAGAATGCGACGGACAGAACAAAATATCCCAACTTCGACTGGCTGGACTATGGTTTCAATTCCGCGTTTGTACAGAATCACGATATATCCGTGAGCGGAGGAACCGGGGGGACGACCTACAATATTTCCGTGGGCTATATCGACCAGCCGGGGACGTTGATCGGTTACGGATTTGAAAAATACAATTTCCGTACCAATATCAAATCGAAGTTGAAAGACTGGTTGACCATCGGCAGCAATTTATTCCTTGAACGCGGAGACATCCGGGCAACCGCGCAGGGGCAGAGCGACGCAGTGATATCGCTGATGGCGCAAACGCCGGCTTACAGCCCCACGTTACCGGACGGCTCCGGCAGATATGCCTACTCGGCCTATCCCTTTGAATATCATAATAAGAATCAGGTTGCGATCGTAGAAAATCAGGTGACGAACAACAGCGTCAATTACGACGCCTCTGCGCAGTTATGGCTGGAACTGGAACTGTTCAAGGGTTTGACCTGGTACACGAAAGGCGCGGTCAATTTCACGGACAATACGGCAAAAGACTGGCGTCCGGTGGTACCTCTCTACAATTTCCATACCGGTGAATTTGCCGCCAATCTGGATGTCGGGACGACAGGGTTGGGAGTAACGAATCAGCGGACGTTTTATACGAATCTGTTTTCCTATCTGAAATACGATGCGACGCTGGCCGGGAAGCATCATATCGGCCTGCAGGCCGGTTACAGTCAGGAAACCAACCGTTACGACAATCTGCGGGGATACCGTCAGAAGTTTCTGGCCGACCTGCACGAACTGAACGCCGGTACAACAGACATTCAAACGGCAGAAGGGTATGCATACGAATGGGCGCTCCGTTCGTTTTTCGGGCGTCTGAATTACGATTATCAAAGCCGCTACATGGCGGAAATCAACGTGCGTTACGACGGTACTTCGCGCATGATTTCAGACAGACGCTGGGGATATTTCCCTTCCTTCTCGGCCGGATGGCGCCTGTCGGAAGAGCATTTCGTGAAAGACAGCGACCTGGCATGGCTCAACAATCTCAAGATAAGAGGATCATACGGGTTGCTGGGAAACCAGAATATCAACGTAAACAGTCAGCCTTATCCCTATCAGTCCATGCTGTCCTACACGGGAAACTATCCGTTCGACAACAGTTCGCTGGCCTCCGGCGTAGCGCAGACGGAATACAGCAACCGGGATATCAAATGGGAATCGACGTCCATTTTCGACCTCGGACTGGATATTACCGTTTTCAACGGGCTTTCCGTCAGTTATGACTATTACCGGAAAAATACGACCGACATCCTGCGGAGCGCGCAGGTTTCCGCCGTACTGGGACTGAGCGCCCCGATTGTGAACAGCGGCGCAATGATCAACAGCGGGCATGAAGTCTCTCTGCAATATGCCGGACAGGTAGATGCCGGCGTTTTCAAAGGACTGAACTACGGAGCAGGGGCATACGTAAACAGGTACAAAAACGAGGCGGCCAATTTCGGCTCCGAAGAAATAGACGGTTATTATCTGCGCAGAAACGGAGTCCCCTATAATTCCTACTATATGCTTGAATTCATCGGGATATTTCAAACGGTGGAAGAAATCGCCGGTTCGCCCAAACAGTTCAGTGACAATGTCCAGCCGGGCGATTTTAAATACAGGGATGTCGACGGCGACGGCGATGTGGACAACGACGACCGGAAGGTCATTCCGGGCAAATTCCCCAACTTTGAATATTCGTTCAATGCTTACGCCAACTGGAAAAACTTCGATATTTCCGCGTTTTTCCAGGGCGTACAGGGACAGAAGTTTTTTACGAATGAATATGGATACCAGGCATTCACAGGAGGTTCGCCACCGTCCGTCGAATGGCTGACGGAGCGATGGACAGGCCCGGGCACATCCAACCGGCTGCCGCGAATTACCTTTAACAACCAGGGCAGTTCGCAGAACAACAGGGCAAATACATGGTTCCTTCAGGACGCTTCGTACCTGCGGTTAAAGAATCTGACGATCGGTTATTCCCTGCCGGGAAAACTCGTTTCTTCCGTTCGCTGCGAGAGAGTGAGAATTTATTTCTCGGGCGACAATCTGTTTACGCTCACTCCCTTCAAGGATGGATTCGATCCTGAACGCGGAAGCGACGGACGGTTTGCCGTATATCCGCAAAACAAAATTGTGTCTTTTGGCTTAAATGTTGAATTTTAATACTGTATAAAGATGAAAACAAAACTGTATGTGATAATACTCATGATTGCTGCCTCTCTTCAATATTCATGCAGCGATCTGCTGGAACTGAATCCCCTGGATAAAAGTTCATCCGCTACTTTCTGGAAAACGGAAACCGATTTCGACAACGCACTGACTGCCTGCTACGGAAACATGCAGCACGATTACTTTTCCTACGGATTTCCCTACTGGGACAACCTTATGGACAATGGCTACGGACAGCACAATTACGGCTCAAGCAATAACATCGTGACCGGAGATATTACACCGAATACCGGCGGACTTGTTTTCGGCGTATATAATGAATGTTACAAGGCAATTGCCCGTATCAATACGTATTTGCAGAATCTGAAGGATTTCACGGGAATGAGCGACGTAAAGAAAAGGCAAAGCGAAGCCGAAGCCAGAATGTTGCGCGCCTATTTTTACAGCTACCTGTACCGCTGTTATGGAGACGTCCCGATCGTCGAAGAACCGCTGAATCTCGACAATCAGTTTCAGGCGAAGAAACCGGCCGCAGAAGTACTGAATTTCCTTATGTCCGAGCTGGATTTTGCCATTTCCAATTTACCGGATATGACCTATGCCGAAAGCAAGGGACGCTGGACGACCGGCGCAGCCCGGGCATATAAGGCAAGGATGGTGCTGTATGATGCATACGACAGCAATGGAAATGCAATCATCGGTCAGATGAATACGGCCAAAGAACTGTTAACCGGCATTTCCGGATACACACTGGCGGACGAATTTTCCGACAACTTTCACGACTTGCAGCAGGAATCGTCGCCCGAGATCATCTTCTCGGTGAAATTTCTGGCTCCCAATAACCGTACGGCTGCGGATCTGTGGTATGCCGACTGGGTGGTAGTCAGCCCGACGGCAAATCTGATCAGTGAATATGACATGGCGGACGGTTCGCCCGGAACGCCGGTGCCATACAGCGGGAACGGAGCGATTGATGCTTCCGTCTTCAGCAATGCCTCGCTGGACGAACGCGAGCCTCGCGCCTCGAAAACGTTCTTTATCAATGCTTACAGGGCTGGAGGCGGCGAACATATCCCAAGCAATAACCGGCCGCTGGGAACGGGACTGGCCAAATTCCTGTCTCCCAACCTGGAAGTGCCTTATGGTTACAGTACCTACAGTCAGCAGGACTGGGTCGTCCTCCGGTATGCCGATGTGCTTTTGATGCTGGCGGAAGTCGAGAATGAAATTAACGGGCCGACGGAAACGGCTTATCGGGCGATCAACGAGATTCGCCGAAGAGCGGGGACATCTGCGCTGCCCGACGGCTTGACCAAAGACCGGATGCGCGAGTATATCCGTCACGAACGACGCGTAGAATTGGCGTTTGAAGGGCAACGCTACTTCGACTTGAAACGCTGGAAAATAGCCGGACAAGTGCTGAACAGCGTAGTGGATGGACTGGTCGCCTACCGGTTTGAACCACATCATTATTTATGGCCCTTGCCGCAAACGGAAATCGACAAGGCGAACGGAGCTCTGGAACAAAATCCGGATTACCGATAAATCAACAGCGTGTCCTCCTGAAACAGAGGACGGAGGACACGCTGTTTTTTTCTGCACGCGGCATGATAGCGAAATGTGAATATCTTCCTGCCGGAAAACATATCATCTCGCTAAGGGATGCGAAATAAATAACAGGCAATGACTGTGAAGAATAATTTCAAACATGGAGACACGGAAGGCACAGAGAAAAATCTCCGTGCCCTCCGTGTTTGAACAGTTTATATGTTATTTACTCACGTTACGCAAGCACATAATTTTTTGGTTTTTGGTTTTTGTTTGCGCCATGATCCATGTTGCGATTTCTTCCGGGACAGCGGGCGAAATGGTCTGTTCGATGGTTGCGTACTCTGCCGGCAAACCTGTTTCACATTCCTGAAACAGATGGTTCAGCCCGGGAAACGCTTTTGCTGTCACCCGCCTGTTGCCGCCCCTGGTCAGCGCCGCCCGGATGGCTTCCAGATTTTCTTTGGCGGGGACTTGCAAATCCTTTTCGCCGTTGAGCGCCAAAACGGGACATTTTACTTTCTCCAGCGCCGTAGCCGGGTCGTATTTAATGAAGTACTGCATCCACGGACTTGTCAGCCGTTCTACCGACGCTTTGATAAAATTGTCGTTGTATGCGTTTGCAGTAGCCGGAAGTTCCTGAATGGCTTGCTTTAAATAAGCGGTCAGGCCGGTTTTTAGCTGTTCCGTGCCGGTTGATTGCAGTACGAGGTCAAAGGCGCCTTCGTTAAAGCTTTTGGCTTGTTTCCTGTCCGCCACGCCGACGCCGGAAGCCTCGGCAATCAAGTCCTGTTGCGCCAGAAGAATCCGGTCGCCCCGAACTCCCGTGCCGGCCAGCAGGACGATAAAGGCAATATCTTTGTTTCGGGCAGCGACCATCGGAGCAACGGCGCCGCCTTCGCTGTGACCGGTCAGTCCGATTTTTTCACGGTCAATCTCTTTGCGGGTTTGCAGGAATTTTACGCCGGCTTCCGCATCTTTCGAAAAATCATAACTTGTAGCCGTTTTAAAATCGCCGGTCGAAGCGGCTGTACCGCGGTCATCGAAACGCAGGACAGCGATTCCGTTTCTTGTCAGATAATCGGCAATGACGAGAAACGGTTTGTGTCCCATGAGTTCCCCGTCACGGTTTTGAGCGCCGCTTCCACTTATCAGGACGACGGCAGGAAAAAGGCCGTCTTTTCGCGGCAAAGTCAGTGTGCCGGCCAAAGTGACGCCGTCTTCCCTGTTTTCAAACGAAACTTCTTCTTCGTAATAAGGATAAGGCTTTACCGGTTCCTGCGGTCTTGCCGGCTTCTCTTCTTCAACGGTTTGCCGTGAAAGATTCAGCGGGAGAAACAGACCTGCCTGCTTGAATGTGCCGGTGATATTTCCGTCGTCGCCTAAAATACCTTCATACGCAACGCCGATATTGGTAACGGAAAACTTCAGTACGGCATTCCCGTAATCCACGGAAGTCACGGGAATACCTTTCGCCCCCTGATCAGGGCTGTCCATCGTGGCGCTGTATCCCGACGCCGTTTCCTGAATATGGAGTACTATCCGTAACCGGATATTCTGTACTTTTAAAATGCCCTCCCAGTCGCCCGTAATTTCCTGTCCGTAAGCAGACAGTGAAACGATACAAGCCAGCGCGACACACATGAATCCGACTGTTTTCATTTTGATACGTTGTATTTTTATATTATTGTTTTATCAAGTGCAAACATCGTGAAAATATGCCGGAAAAACAATCCTGAAAGAAAAATTTCCCGCATGTGTTCATCCATTTCCTCAGTCGCCTGTGTTGCACATATCCGTACATTCCGAATGAACCGTCTCAAATTCAAGCGTTACGTGAGTAATTGACTTTTCGCGAAGGATTTGTTTGAGGCGGCGTTTGACAGTTTCCATCTGTTCGGGGTCGGCAATGACGACGTGTACGGTGAGCGCCGTTTCGGTTGTGCTTAACGCCCAGATATGCAGGTGATGAAAATCGCTGACGCCTGCGACGGAACGCATCGCCGCTTCTACCTCGCTCACATCAATTTCTGTCGGCACTCCATCAAGCGAAAGACGGATGCTGTCGTGCAGCAGTTGCCACGTCGCATGTACGATGACGGTGGCGATAACCAGCCCGATCACAGGGTCCAGCACCGTCCATCCCGTGTATGCAATCACGATGCCCGACACCATTACTCCGACCGACACCAGCGCGTCGGCGACCATGTGAAGGTACGCTCCCTTCACGTTCAAGTCTTTCTCTCTGTCTTTCATGAAAAGCCATGCCGTGAAGGCGTTGACGGCTACGCCAATGGCTGCTACCCACGCAATTATACCGCCTTCGACAGGCTGGGGAGTGATGATTTTACCGATACTTTCTACCACGATGACACCCACGGCAACCAGCAGGATAATGGCGTTCAGGAGCGAAACCAGAACCGTACTTTTCTTATAGCCATACGTATATCGGCTGTTTGGATGTATCCCCGACAGGCGAAATGCCAGCATTGCCAGTATCAGGCTCGCCACATCGCTCAAATTATGCCCTGCATCGGAAATCAAACCGACTGACCGTGTGGCGAAGCCGGCAATAAATTCGGACAAAACGAATACGGTATTCAACACAATACCAACAATAAACGCTTTGTTCAACGACGCAAATTCATGTTTATGCGCATGTTCATGATGAGAATGTTCCATCGCTGCTATTTTTTTCAACAAAGATACATCATTTTTCTGATACCTGCCAGGATTAGCATGAACACAGCAGGGCTGACCTTAAGTTTGCAAAGAAAAATTTTGAGGTTAAAACAGTACTTTCCAGGTCGGAAACAGGGTCTGAATACCGTCGGCCAACAGAATCGGAGTTTCTATCGAAATATCCATTGCATTGATAATTGATTTATTAATACTTTTGAATATGAAATTTGCAATCGAAAATAGCAAAAAAACTCTTTAGAGATCATTTCAAACTCTCAAGAGTTCATGTCAAACTCCTGAGAGTTCATTTCAAACTCTCGAGAGATCGTTTCAAACTCTCGAGAGTTCATTTCAAACTCCCGAGAGATCGTTTCAAACTCTCGAGAGATCGTTTCAAACTTTCGAGAGATCGTTTCAAACTCCCGAGAGTTCATTCCAAACTCTCGAGAGTTCATTTCAAACTCTTGAGAGTTTATTTCTATCTCTTTAGTGTTTTTCCGGCCTTTTCCGGCAGTTTCGCCGGAGAAAGACGACGTTTGGCGAAAAAGCCCGGATTGCCATTCAACAGAAGCCTCTTTTATTATTTACAAATATCCTGTATTACCAGTCCGGCGAGTACGAAGCCAAAGACAGCGGTCGTATGAGCCAGTGTCCCATTGATCTGCGCTTTCAGGCTGCACCATTCGTGATTGACCGGTTCGGAATCATCCGGACCGGTTTGAACCTTTGGACAGAGGCATTTACCCGTGCCGCAGGAAGCGTTTTGCCCTTTGTTTTCCAATACTTCTTCGCTGAATACGCAGAGGAACTTTTTGGCCGGACGCTCTGTTTTTTTCAATTTGCGCCGCAGGGCTGCACCGAGCGGACATCCTTTCACTTTCCAAAATTCGGCAACCTGAATTTTCAACGGGTCTATTTTCAAGGCGGCTCCCATCGACGAAAAAAAGACGGCATCCGTACGGGTTGCCGCCAAAATCAGACACGCCTTATTCTCCAGACTGTCAATAGCATCGATAATATAATCGTAATTCTCCAGTCGAAAAAAATCGCTCGTCTCCTTGCTGTATATCATCTGAAATGCATCAATTTCCGCTTTCGGATTGATTTCGAGCAAACGTCGCTTCAACGCTTCGACCTTCACTTCGCCAACGGTCTGCGTGGTCGCCATCGACTGCCGGTTGATGTTGGTCACACAGATGCGGTCGGAATCCACAATCGCAAGTCGACGGATACCGGAACGCACCAAACTCTCGGCACACCAACTGCCTACGCCTCCCGCGCCGAAAATAATTACCCGCGCCGAGGCAATCTTCTGCATCGCCGTATCGCCCAAAAGCAGTGTTGTCCGCTGAAATAGTCCCTGCTCCAGCCCCATTGTTTATCTGTTGAAAAAAAAGAACAGTTGTTCGATAAAGTCTGCAAGCAGCGACGGACGAAGCAATACCGGAAATACAAGGCCGAAAACGGCGCCGTAGAAATGAGCGTTGTGATTGACATGCCCCGCCGAATGTCTGGCCATATACTGACAGTAAACCAGATAGAGTATGCCGAATATGATGCCGGGAACGGGAATGACGGCAAACAGCAGAATCAATCCCCAGGGATTGAGAAGAATGGAAGCAAACAGTACTGCCGAAATGGCGCCCGACGCACCTACGGAATTATATGCCGGATTGCTGCGCTGTTTCACCAGGTCGTATAGCGAAGCAAAAATCATTCCGCCGAAATACAAACCCGCGTATCCCCACACACCCAGACCCAGCGTTGTGAAAAACCGTTCCATGTGTGTGCCGAACGACCACAGTGTGAACATATTGACGAAGAGATGCGTCATGTCGGCATGGACAAAACCGTGAGTGACCAGCCTGAACCATTCCCTTGCGCGGATGATGGCGTACGAATTGAACGAGAGTTTCTGCAACAATCCGGGTTGACTGAAACATAAAAACGAAACAATCACGGTTGTTCCAATAATATAATAAGTAATCATACCTCTTTCTGTTTTCCGCACAAAAGTAGTAAAGATTCAGTAACAATCTGTGCTTTTGCGCTTTTTTACATATTGTTTATGGCTTGACGGGAAAAGCCCGTTTAATGACTTTGCTCTGTCCGTCAGGATGATACAGTTCGGCATGAAAAATATACAAACCAGTCCGCAGGCGGCTTCCGTCCGAGCCGTATCCGTTCCAGTAAATTTCGCCGTCCGTACCGATAAGCTGGTTACCGGTGATTTCCGCCACCCTTTTACCGTCGAGGGTAAATATCTGAATACGGCAGCGATAGCCTTCCCGGTCGGTTTGGTATGCAATGCGGTATTCGTTCGTGCCACTCATGTATTCGGGCAGACTCAGCAACAAAGACCTCACAGTCTGGCCGAACTGCGAATTCCGGTAGCCGGGCGTGCCGTATCCTGCCGATGAAATAGCAGATGTCCAATTTTTTGCGTCCTGTGTAGCTGCGTCGGGATCAATACGTTCCAAAGCAACGCCTTTCGTATTTTTTATCGCCGAGTCGTGCCATTTGGAAGAATAACCGATTTCGTCGATGACGGTTCCGTCGCCTGTCGAGAGCAAAACGAGCGTGCTGCCCGTATTGTTCAGTATGGGCAACCTGACCTCGTAAACGTTCTGTCCGGCAGATACGGCATAAAAGTTAACTACGCCTTCTTTATTGGTTGTCAGCACGATATATTCACCCGCAGCAACAGAGTCGATAATCGACGACAGCGGATAGAGCGTGTTCAGGGTTCCGTCGCTTTTCCGGGTCGCAACAGCCAAATTGAAAACAAACAAGGTGCGTTCCGAACGATTGTATAATTCGATGTATTCGCTTCCTCCGTCGAATGGATCGGGAAGTATCTCATTAAAAACAAATTCTCTTTCAAGCGCTGTCCTGTATTGTTCCGGCGACCCGGGTTCGACAGGATTATCGGACGGAGGAGGAAGCGTTTTCGGCGAATTTGCTGCACCCGGCGTTCCGCCTTTCGGGTCTGTAGACAGATAGAACTCGCCGTCGCCGCCGCGCTCCCATGCGCA
>JAIRLL010000211.1 GCA_031259505.1 Tannerella sp. | reverse complement strand
CTGGTGCTGCGCCACCCCAACGGCCTGGAAACGGTCTACGGCCATCTGTCGAAATTTCTGGTTTCGGAAAACGAAATCGTAACGGCAGGAACGCCTATCGGGCTGGGCGGCAATACGGGGCGCTCGACAGGCTCTCATCTCCATTTCGAAACGCGCTTTCTGGGGCAGGCGATTAATCCCGGCAATATTATTGATTTCGAAACAGGCACGCCCCATGCAAATTACTACACGGTATACAAAAATCATTTCGACAAAACAGGCAATATCTACACTTCCACATCCGAACGCATTGTTTATCACCGCATAAAAAAAGGCGAAACGCTGAGTCATATTGCATTGCTGTATCATACGACAGTGGCGGAACTGTGTCGTCTGAACGGCTTGACGCGCACATCGAAACTGCGTATCGGCCAAACGCTCCGTTGCGGGACGGCTATCGACAAGACGAAAAAGGAAAAAGATGACAGTCAGGCGGCAACGCCCAACGTGGAAGAAGCAAAAAAGACAGCCGCCGCGGATAGCGCCGCGCAAACGGCTTTTTATCACGAAGTGCTGCCGCAGGAAACATTGAACTTGATTGCGCGGAAATACAATACGACCGTGGATGCGCTGTGTAAAATGAATCACATCTACGCCACGGAAAAAATAAGCGTCGGGCAGCGCATTTGCTACCGAATCGTCAAAGCGGAAACAAAAGCGGAAACCGTCGAAATGCCATCCGTTAAATGAAATGGATACGAAACAACAATTTGAAGCAGTGATTCGCCTTTGTCGTGACGTTTTTGAGAAAAAACTGAGTGACTACGGTGCATCATGGCGTATAATGCGCCCACAATCAATTACCGACCAGATATTTATCAAGGCGAACCGAATCAGAAATCTTGAAATGAAAGGCATCAGTATGGTGGGCGAAGGAGTCATACCCGAATTTATCGCTATCGTCAATTACGGGATTATTGGCCTGATTCAGTTGAAATCAGGATATCCGGTCAGCGGTGCGGAAATGGATGCCGGCGAAGCGCTGGCTTTGTACGACAGGTTCATGACTGAAACGAAAGAATTGATGTATGCCAAAAACCACGATTACGGCGAAGCGTGGCGAATCATGCGTATCAGTTCCTACACAGACCTGATTCTCACAAAAATATATCGCACGAAACAAATTGAGGACAATCTCGGTCAGACGCTCGTATCGGAAGGCGTCGACGCCAATTACATGGATATGGTCAATTACGCATTATTTGGTTTAATTAAATTGAATTCGGAGAGTCATGAATAGAAGATTGAAAATCATAACGGAAGTTTGCCGCATACTGACAGGGGCGGTTTTTATCTTTTCAGGGACGGTCAAATCGATCGACCCGACAGGTTCGGCCATCAAAATCGGAGAATATCTGGAATCGTTCGGGATGGGTTATTTCCCATGGATGGAGATGCCGCTTTCGTTCGGCCTCTCGTCCCTCGAATTTATGCTTGGCGCATGCCTCCTGCTTGGCGTTTACCGGAAATGGATTACGCTTGGCATACTGGTGTTTATGAGCGTTATGACACTGCTTACATTTTACCTGGCGCTCTACAGTCCGGTGGTAGACTGCGGCTGCTTCGGCGACGCGCTTATCCTTACCAACTGGCAGACGTTTTATAAAAATCTGATGCTGACAGCCGCCGCCGTGACGATGTTCGTTTTCAGAAAATACCTCACGCCTCTCTATACGCGCGAAGCATACCTGTTTGTGCCCATCTTTGCCTTTTTCTTCTGCATCGGCTTCTGTTACTGGAATTATGCACACTTGCCCGTCGTCGATTTCCGTCCGTACAAGATCGGCGAAAACATACCGAAAATGATGGAAATACCTGCCGGCGCTCCACAGGATGAATACCGCTTTGTGTATAAAAAAAACGGCGCCGCGAAAGAGTTTTCGCTGGAAGAATCGCCCGTGAACGATTCGACCTGGACCTATGTCGACGCCATACTGGTGAAACAGGGTTTTACACCAAAAATAGGCGCGTTCGAATTGTATGACGAAAACGGCGAGAACATCACCGACCGGGTACTGAGCCAACCCGAAGTGGTGTTGCTGCTCGTGGCGCCGAGAATCGAACATGCAAGCGAAAAACATGCCTCTCAAATCAATAACCTGCATGATTTTACGAAAGAAAACGACGGTTTCGCATTCTACTGCGCCACAGGCTCGTCGGAACAGGAAATCGCCGAATGGAAAAAAGATACCGGTGCGGATTATCCGTTTCTTACGACCGACGACGTGGCGCTCAAGACGATGATTCGCGCCAATCCCGGGCTGATGATGCTGAAAGAAGGTACGATTCTGGGAAAATGGCATCTCAACGATATGCCCGAGCCGGAAGAACTGTCGGCCATACTTTCTGATTATAAGGAATATGTTTCTTCGTTCGGAACGGATGTGAAATGGATTTCGGCGTCGTCTGCACAAAAAGGCAGGTTCTGGCTGTACATCGTATCAGCTTTTATATTACCTTTGCTGCTGATTTGGCTGTACGATTTTTTCAGAAATCGGACTTCAGGAAGAAATTTGAACTGGAAATAATTTAATAATATCTGACTTATGAGAAAAAAAATTGTGGCGGGGAACTGGAAAATGAATACAACCCTGCCTGAAGGACTGGCGCTGGCCAAAGGGTTGAACGAGGCTTTGAAGGATAAGGTAACCGCCTGCGATGTGGTGGTCGGTGTGCCGTTCACGCATCTGGCGAGTGTGGTTGCGTCGATCGACACGGCGCGGATTGCCGTAGCTGCCCAGAATGTCGCAGACCAGGCAAGCGGCGCATACACGGGCGAAGTCTCCGCAGCGATGGTAGCTTCGACCGGCGCTACGCTTGCGATATTGGGACACTCCGAAAGAAGAGCCTACTATCACGAAACGCCTGCCATCCTCAAAACGAAAGTGAATCTTGTGCTGGCAAACAGCCTGACACCCATTTTCTGCATCGGCGAAGTACTGACCGAAAGAGAATCCGGCAAACATTTTGAAGTGGTCGACACGCAGATAAAGGAATCGCTCTTCGACCTTTCGGCCGACGACTTTGCCAAAATCGTACTTGCCTACGAACCCGTCTGGGCAATCGGTACGGGCAAAACAGCCTCCGCCGCACAGGCGCAGGAAATACATGCACATATCCGCCAAACGATTGCCGGCAAATACGGCCGCGAAATCGCCGAAAACACGCCGATCCTCTACGGCGGAAGCTGCAACGCGGGAAACGCAAAAGAACTGTTTGCCAACCCCGATGTAGACGGCGGCCTGATTGGCGGCGCATCGTTGAGCGTCGAAAAATTCCTTCCGATCATAGAAGCATTCTAAACCGGACACAACATGGAACGGTATCGTTATCATATCCTGATACTCTTCTTTTTATGCGGCAGCAGCATCAGGCTGGCGGCACAAAGCCCCATCTTCGACCTGCTGGCAAGTACAGGTGCAGGAAAGGGCGCCGTCGTCATACACCAGTCTGCGGCCATTCGGCAATTAGTAGGGATGCTTCCGCAGGATGCGAAAATAGAAGAAGAAAACGGGAAACGTTTCCTGCTTGTGCAAGGCTATCGCATACAAGTCTTTTCCGGCAACAACCAGCGCCGCTCCAAAGACGAAGCTTTCGACAAGGAAAAACAGATCAACACGCTTTATCCCGACCTGCCGACATACGTCAACTACACGGCGCCGTTCTGGCGGCTTCGCGCAGGCGATTTTTTTTCCTACGAAGAAGCGCTGACCATGAAATACAGGCTGAGTGTGGATTTTCCTTCGTTCAAGAATGAAATCAGCATCTTCAAGGAGGAAATCCGTATTCCGCTGTAAAAAAATACTTCACCGGAAAGAAATGGAAACGAACGAAGCCGGGCAGTTGCGTCTGAGAGAGGAAATAGCCGGACACTACCGGCAGATAATCGAACTGCTGGGCGAAGATGCCGACAGGGAAGGACTGCGGAAGACGCCCTCGCGCGTGGCCGGCGTGATGCAGTTCATGTTGCAGGGATATGCGCAGGATCCCGAGGCAGTGCTGGCTTCGGCCATGTTTCGCGAAGAAGACTATAAGCAAATGGTGATTGTCCGCGACATAGATTTCTATTCGCTTTGCGAGCACCATCTGCTTCCGTTTTTCGGGAAAGTGCATATCGCCTACATCCCGCGCAAATACATCACCGGACTGAGCAAAATCCCGCGCGTAGTCGACATCTTTGCCCGACGGCTGCAAATACAGGAACGCATGACGCTGCAAATCAAAGACTGCATCCAGAAAACGCTCGATCCGCTGGGCGTCATGGTCGTAGTGGAAGCTCAACACATGTGCATGCAAATGCGTGGCGTCGAAAAACAGAACTCTCTGACCACCACTTCCGATTTTACCGGTTTCTTCCAGCAGGCCAAAACGCGCGAAGAATTTATGAATCTGATCAAGAAGTGACCGGCAGAGACTTTTGAATATAGAATTACTCCATGTCCGTTGTGTCTCCGCGGTAAAAAAATACCGCGAAAGGTGCAGTTATTTCGAAAAAAACATATATATTTGCGGCCATTCATTACACGGGAATAAATATGGATATGAAGAATATAATTTTCGGAAAATCCGAAAAAAACGCGCAGGAGATAAAAAAATCTTTTATGAGATGACAATCATTTCACATGAAATGAGAAAAACTCCATGCAGTGGAAGTATTAATTGAAAATTAAAGGAGTCAATGCAACCTCTGAGAATGAATATCAATACCGTACGCGCTGTTTACCTTGTCGGAGCAGGCGGCATCGGAATGAGTGCGCTCGCCCGCTATTTCCTTTCGAAAGGCATCCGCACAGGCGGTTACGACCGTATGCCATCCGAATTGACAGAACAGTTGACAGCCGAAGGCGCCGATATTCATTACACCGACAATGTGGCGCTGATAGCAGACGAGTTCAGACATCCCGAACAGACGCTGGTCGTATACACGCCCGCCGTGCCCGAAACGCATGACGAGTTGCGCTTTTTCCGTACGAACGGCTTCGACGTGCTGAAACGCTCGCAGGCGCTGGGACTGATTGCAAAGTCGGCGCGGGGACTGTGCATTGCCGGAACGCACGGAAAAACAACCACCTCGGCCATGACGGCACATTTGCTCAAGCAGTCGCATGTTGATTGCAACGCATTCCTCGGAGGCATCCTGAAAAACTGCGGCAGCAACCTGATGCTCTCCGCGACAAGCGACCTGACAGTGATCGAAGCCGATGAATACGACCGTTCCTTCCATCAACTTTCGCCCTTCATGGCAGTCATCACCAGCGTCGACCCCGACCATCTGGACATTTACGGCACGCCGGAAGCCTATCGCGAAAGTTTCGAGATATTCACCTCGCTCGTCTGTCCCGGCGGCACGCTGATCGTGAAGTCGGGCATCGACATTACACCCCGCCTGCAACCGGATGTCCGGCTTTACACCTATTCCGGTTCGGACAGAAAAGCCGACTTCCACGCGCACAACATCCGTATCGGAAATGGAGAGATCATTTTCGACTTCGCAGCGCCGTCCGTCGAAATCAGCGATATCCGGCTGGGCGTACCCGTCACGGTAAATATCGAAAATGCCGTGGCGGCAATGACTTTGGCCTGTCTCAACGGCGTCGCCCCGGACGAAATCAGAAACGGCATGCAATCGTTTGCAGGCGTTTCGCGTCGCTTCGATTTCCGGCTGAAAACGTCCGACATCGTATTCATCGACGACTACGCGCACCATCCCGAAGAAATAAGCCACTGCATACGTTCCGTGAGAGCGCTTTATCCAGGACGGAAAATTACGGGCATATTTCAGCCCCATCTCTATTCGCGCACTCGCGACTTTGTTGCCGGCTTTGCGGAAAGCCTTTCGCTTCTGGATGAACTGATTTTGCTTGAAATATATCCTGCACGCGAAGAACCCATACCCGGCATTACGGCGCAGATCATTTTCGACCGCGTGACGGTCCCCGAAAAAACACTCTGCTCGAAAGAACAGTTGCCCGGCATCATCGCCTCCGGCCGCTATGAAGTGGCGCTCACAATCGGCGCGGGAGACATCGACCGGCTTGTAGAACCCATAAAACAGATACTGGAACGAAAATGAAACGCATCCTTTCTATCCTTGCAGCAGCGCTGATGCTGACATATTTCGCCTTCGCCGCCTTCATGGCAAACGATAAGGACGACGGCGCCGTGGTGCGCGAACTGATCGTGATCGTCAGGGACAGTATGGACAGACATTTCCTGAATAAAAACGACATCATTGCATCGCTGAAAAACTCGAAACTCTATCCGGTGAACCGTTTTCTCAACCAGATTAATACTGAAGAAATAGAAAAA
>JAIRLL010000194.1 GCA_031259505.1 Tannerella sp. | reverse complement strand
CTGTGGCATACTTTTTCATACCGGTCGGGTAAAAAACCGCTGCCGTACAGTAATAACAGTAATAATCAGGCTGATACAAATAACATGTATCAGCCTGATCCGGTTTCGAAAAAAGTTTTCCGCCCGTCGTAAAAAAAAATCCGTATAAAAGCGCCCGATTCAAAAAATAATTATTACATTTGCCACCATATTTAAAGTGACAGCAAACATGAACCGCAGTTCAAATATATTTTTCGCATTCCGTTTCGCGAAACGTTCCTCCGCTCCGGCGGCGGGAGGCGCATTTACGGAGAAAAATTCACGTGAATACGGCACAAATTCACGTGAATTTCAGGCGCAAGCCGGAATCAATCAGATTATATATCAATAAAATAACTGTAACATTCAACGAATATGACATCAAGACGTTCAACACTTAACAAGCCGGACGAAGAATTTCTGGCACAGGCAAACACCATCAACAGTCAATGCCACCTGAACGTGCAGGACTGGAATATCGACAGCGGTCGCCTCGCCGACTTTGATCGCCGCATGGGTCAACCCGCGACTCGAACCCGGACCGTGGAGCGACGAAATCACGGAAATCATCGGATGAACAAACGAAACTTTTTTTATTAATTAATTTATATAGGAGAATTTTTTTATGGCAAATGTAACATCTACCCCCGACAAAGACGCTGAAGACAACAAAGTCTATGCAGTCCTGTCTTATTTTTGGATTTTATTTTTAATTCCTTTGCTTGCGGCAAAAGAATCTCCGTTTGCACGGTTTCATGCGAATCAGGGATTTATTTTATTTATCGTGAATTTTGTACTCATGATATTGTTATTTATCCCATTTATAGGCTTTGTTGCATTGATCGTGAATATCGGAACATTCGTGCTGATGATTATCGGCATCATCAACGCAGCCAAAGGCGAAAAGAAAGAACTTCCTCTTATCGGTAATCTTTTTCAGATTATAAAATAAGATGAAATTCCTGACAACAGAAAAAGCGGACATTGTTTCAGTGTTCGCTTTTTTTTGTGTATACGGAACGTAATAGATTTTTCATTTTAATTAAGAAGCGATTTTATCGTATTGTTTATAATTTTGCACCCAATTCAGGACAATTGACAGATGGAAGAATTAAAACATGAGTGCGGAGTAGCATTAGTTCGCCTGCTCAAGCCTTTAGATTATTATCAGCAGAAATATGGTTCATGGATGTATCCGCTCAACAAACTCTATCTGTTGATGGAGAAGCAGCACAACCGCGGACAGGAAGGTGCGGGGCTGGCTTGTGTCAAACTGGACGCTAAACCGGGCGAAGAATACATGTTTCGCGAACGTGCGGTCGGAACAGGCGCCATTACCGAGATTTTCAATTCCGTTTATCGCCACTTCAGGGGGATTCCTTCCATCCAGTTGAAAGACCCGGCTTTTGCTAAAGGCAGTTTGCCTTTTGTCGGCGAACTTTACATGGGACACCTGCGCTACAGTACGACCGGCCGATCAGGCCTGTCGTATATCCATCCTTTCCTGCGACGCAACAACTGGCGGGCACGAAATCTGGTGCTTTGCGGTAATTTCAACATGACAAATGTCGAAACGATCTTTCAGGAAATCACCTTGACAGGACAGCATCCGCGTCATTACGCCGATACGTATGTCATTCTGGAACAGCTCGGACACCGCCTCGATCGCGAAGTCGAACACCTTTACCGCAAGTATGAAACCGAAGGCCTGAAAAGCCTCGACATTACGCACGCCATCGAAGCAAATATCGACCTGACGAACGTAGTCGAAAAAGCTGCCTCCTCGTGGGACGGCGGATACGTCATTGCCGGCATGACCGGCAGCGGAGAATCGTTCGTCATTCGCGACCCGTGGGGCATCCGCACCGCATTCTACTATACGGATGACGAAATTGTGGTCGTTGCATCCGAACGTCCGGTGATTCAAACGGTAATGGATGTGGCGACCGGTTCGGTCAGGGAACTGCAGCGTGGCGAAGCATTGCTTATCAGCCGGAAAGGCGGTGTGCGTACGGCGCAGATTCTGGAACCGCAAAAACTCTGCGCCTGTTCGTTCGAACGGATTTATTTCTCGCGCGGCAGCGACAGAGATATTTATCCCGAACGCAAACAGTTGGGATATAACCTTGTCGAACCTATCCTCAAAGCAGTGGACTACGATCTTGAGCATACCGTTTTCTCCTTTATCCCGAACACGGCCGAAGTGGCATACTACGGCATGCTCGAAGGACTGAACGCGTACCTGAACGGCGTGAAAATAAAGAAAATCAAGGAAAAAAACGGCAGCCTGAGCGAAACGGAACTGAACGGGATATTGTCGCAACGCATTCGTAGCGAAAAGGTGGCGCTGAAAGACATCAAGTTGCGGACGTTTATCGCCGAAGGAAACAACCGCAACGACCTGGCGGCGCACGTCTATGACATTACTTACGGAAGCATCGTTCCGAACGTGGACAATCTGGTGGTCATTGACGACAGCATCGTCCGCGGCACAACACTAAAGCAAAGTATTATCAGTATTTTAGACCGTCTGCGACCGAAGAAAATCGTTATCGCCTCGTCTTCACCGCAGATACGTTATCCCGATTACTACGGAATCGACATGTCGAGCCTGAATGAGTTCATCGCATTCAGGGCTGCCATTGAGTTGCTGAGAGACAGGAATATGGAATATGTCATCATGGATACGTATCATAAGGTAAAGGAAGATCAGATGCAGGATAAACCAATGACGGTAAACCGGGTGCAAGCTATCTACGAGCCGTTTGCCCCCGAAGAGATTTCGGTAAAAATGGCGGAACTCCTGACCGGCACGGCCATTCGGGCAAAAGTCGAAATTATTTTTCAGACGCTCGAAGGACTGCGCGCCGCCTGCCCGAATCATCCCGGCGACTGGTATTTCTCGGGAAATTATCCCACGCCGGGCGGTATTCGCATGGTGAGCAACGCTTTTATCAAATATATGAAAAGCGACTATCTGAAAAAGCATCCGAAATTGAATTTTGAATCCTGAATTTTGAATTAATATGAAACGAACATCCAAATTGATTTTAGACGACGGCAGCGTTTTCGAGGGATATTGTTTCGGCTACGAGAAACCGGCAGCCGGCGAAGTCGTCTTCAACACGGCGATGAGCGGTTATCCGGAAAGCCTTACCGACCCTTCGTATGCAGGGCAGATGATGGCGCTTACCTACCCGCTGGTAGGAAACTACGGCGTGCCTCCGCGCCAGTTCAATGCAGAGGGTATTTCCCTGTTCATGGAAAGTGAGAAGATTCACGCCACTGCAATCATTATCAGCGACTACAGTCATGAGATCAGTCACTGGAATGCAGTCAGTACGCTCTCGGAATGGCTGGTGGAAGAACAGATACCCGGTCTGTACGGAGTAGACACCCGCGCCATAACCAAACTGTTGCGCGAGAAAGGCAGCATGAAGGGAAAAATCGTACTTGACAGCCCCGACGAAGTGGATTTCTATGATCCGAACGCAATCAATCAGGTGGCGCGCGTGTCGTGCCGCGAGATCATCACCTACGGCGCCGGCGCGGGAAAGAAGAAGATTGTCCTGCTGGACTGTGGCGTGAAGCACAACATCATCCGCTGTCTGTTGAAGCGGGATGTGACCGTGCTGCGCGTGCCGTGGGACTGCGATTTCAGTACGCTGGACTACGACGGACTGTTTCTCAGCAATGGCCCGGGCGACCCCGACACCTGCGACGCAGCAGTGCAGAATATCCGCAAAACGCTGGACG
>JAIRLL010000099.1 GCA_031259505.1 Tannerella sp. | reverse complement strand
GAATCGAACTTGTTCATGTACTTACGCTGGTCGAGCAGGATTTTGCAATCGGAGTTGTTGATGATGGCTTCCTTGACAATCGGACTGGAAATAATATCATCGACTTCCTGCGTTACCACGATGGCTTCGCCGAAATACTTACGCACGGTTTTATAGAGATACTGCATGTAGGCAGCCATATTGGGAGAAGACAGAGCTTTCCATGCTTCCTCGCAAATGAATTGTTTGCGGACGCCTTTCAGACGGCGTAATTTATTGATAAATGCCTCCATAATGATGATGGTAACTATCGGAAAAAGCTCGCGGTTATCCTTGATGGAATCAATTTCGAAGACGATGAAACTCTTACCCAGCAGGTCGATGTTCTGCTGGGAGTTGAGCAGGAAGTCGAACCGTCCGCCCCGGTAATACTGGCGTAGCGTGGTCAGCAGGTTGTCGATATTGAAATCCTCGCGGCTGACCTTAATCTCCCGTTCGTCCAGTTCCCGGCGGTAACCGTCCCGCATAAACTCGTAGAAAGTGTTAAATGACGGGATAATTTTCCGGTCGGCAGTAATTCGTTCGATATAGGCCGATACCGCGCTTCCCAACTCGCCGCTTTCGGTTTTGGAAATCCTGTCGTCTTCACTTTTCCAAAGGGTCAGCAGCAGTGTTTTGATGCTGTCCTTCTTTTCGACGTCGAACACGTAATCGTCCGTGAAGAACGGGTTGAACGAAATCGGTTTTTCTTCCGTATAGGTGAAATAGACGCCGTCTTCGCCTTTGGTTTTGCGGTGGATCATTTCGCACAATCCCTGATAGGAATTGCCCGTATCGACCAGCATGACGTGCGTTCCCTGTTCCCAATATTGCCTGACGAGGTGGTTCATGAAAAAGGATTTCCCGCTGCCGCTCGGCCCCAACACAAATTTGTTGCGATTGGTAGTGATGCCTTGCTTCATCGGTAAATCCGATATGTCCACATGGATAGGCTTTCCCGAAACACGGTCGCACATCTTGATACCAAAAGGCGACGGCGACGAACGGTAGTTGGTTTCTTCCGTGAAAAAACACAGCGCAGGTTCGATGAAGGTGTAAAACGATTCTTCACTTGGAAAATCCCCCGCATTGCCCGGTATGGCCGCCCAATAAAGAGTTGCAGCATCCACCGTATTGTGACGCGGCTTACATTCCATGAGCGCCAACTGGCTACCCACATCATTGCGGATGTGTTTGAGTTCCTCCGCATCATCGCTCCACGCCATTACGTTGAAGTGCGCCCGTACCGAAGTCAATCCGAAACTGTGGGCTTCGTTCAGGTACTTATCCACCCATTCTTTGTTGATTTGGTTCCCGCGCGAGTAGCGGGATAGCGACTGCATATTCCTTGCGGACTTTTCAAACTTCCGCAGGTTCTCTGCCGAATCATCGAGGAAAATGTACTGGTTATACACGTGGTCACAGGAAAGCAACAAACCAACGGGTGCGGCAAACGAAAGCAGGCAGTCGCTTCTATCGGTAGATAGCTTTTCATACCGCATGTCGGTTCCGACCCGTCCGGGCAGGTCTTCCACATCCGAAAGGGTATGCAGGCAAACCGTGTTGCTGCCTATCCGCAGGCCGTCGGCTCCGAGTTCCATATCCTGCAAACAGGTCGTGTCATCTAACGAGAGTGCAAAATATTTTTCCACCAGCCCTGCGCTTTCAGGCGTTCCCGTAATCTCATTGGACGTAAGCCGCGTCAGTGTAATAAATCCACTGTCGTTTACAATCCGCTCGAACTGGCCTACCGCTTCGAGAAACTTCACCGCCGTTTCCCTGTTTACTTCCTTCGGGATAATTGTACCTCGACACAAAGACGAGAAGTTCGACTGCATACGCATCCGTTCTTTCGTCGTTTTTGTCAGGTAGAGGAAACAGGTGTGGTTCAGGTACGGACGTTCGTTAAAGTGCCGTTCAAACGAGCGGGACAGGAAGCTCATGTCTTCCTTATCTGTCGCAGGTTTGTAGAGTTCCTTCACGAACCAATCCTGTTTTTGGATGACACTGTAATCGGGCAACACCTTGATGGCTTTCGCCCAAGACGAGTGAATCACTTCGTATTCGGCGCTCGTTACGGTAAACAGTTCGGGTAAGTCCACCCGAAAGGCTACCGTAATATCCGCATCCTTAGAGATGATACAGCCATGTTCCACCGAGAGTAGTGGAAACTTACTCTCGATGGTGGCCGCTTTCATAGTGTTACGCATGACCGGTCTCCTTTCTTCTTTTCGTTTTTATGAAAAAGCGACAGGAGTTTTTGCGGTTGATGAGGAAACGCGGGTGCCGGCGTTTAGCCAGCAGTTTCATTAACCCGTGTTCCCCATACTTCGCATTGAGGTTGAATGTCAGCCATACCAGCGTAGAAGCCGCGACAACGCCGAAGCCTATGCAAATCCATTGATCGACGCCCGCCATATAGAGAATGACGAAGACGATGAACACGGCCAGCAGGCCGCCCGCGAAAATGAACAGGTATTGCGCTTTCAGCCCCTTGAACTCGACGCTTTTGCCGATTCCTTTATTGATATTATGCTCCATAACGTTTCGGATATGGAAATTAAAGGAAAAAGGAGCGCAGGATAGTGGCAGCGACAATCAGGAAGATACACGCACCGAACCA
This sequence comes from Tannerella sp., assembly GCA_031259505.1. Classification (GTDB taxonomy): domain Bacteria; phylum Bacteroidota; class Bacteroidia; order Bacteroidales; family Tannerellaceae; genus Tannerella. Next base: position 1,224 of record JAIRLL010000099.1, on the reverse strand, counting down.
TGAAGCGGCTGTTTTGCTTGTATCGGGGTCGCCCGAACTGAATTTGTTATAGACTTTGATTCCGCCAATCAAACCGACAACCGCACCAATAGCGTAAATGAGCTTGGTTCCCGGATCGAAATAGGACGTTACCATGTTGGTAGCTTCGGTGATACCACCGATACCGTTGCCTTGTGCGAAGGCACTTGCGACAGTCATCATGAGGACTGCCGACATAAAGTTTTTTTTCTTTGTCATTGCTAATTTGTTTAAGTGGTAGCCGTGGGGTGGGATTAGTCCCCGCCGGCTACCGGTTTTTGAATAATTGCTTTTTTACATCTCAATTTTTTTAGTGGTAGCCAGTCTGCGCTAACCGTAATCTCTTTCTTTCATACCTCATTTTTTAATTAGTTCAACACTCTACGCAAAGCTGCGTACATCAAAATCGCTGGGCGTTTTCACGCCTGGTTCATCCGCCATCTCGTTCCGCTTGCGGCGGTGGTAGGCGGCGAAATAATCATCCATCAGTTTGCCTGCGGTTACTTTCTTTTTCGGTTCGCCCGATACGACCTGTTCAAACATGTCAGTCTTTCGGACTTCGACCAGTACACGACCGGCTTCCTCTTTTTCCTGCGGCGTGGCTTCATCAGGATTCTTTACTGTTTTCACCATGCCCGACAGGTCGTCGAAATTTATGCCAGTCGCCATACTTACCCCGGACAATCCCCCCGCTTCCTCGCTTTCGTCGGTATCTGCCATTCCTTCGTCGTCGGATTCTTCCCCCTCCGGTTTGTCGTCAATTATCAAATCAATCTCGCCGGAATCGTCCGTCGTTTCGCCGGAGGAAAAGACTCTGTCCAGTTCGGAGGGAGGGATCGTTACCGGAGTGTTTTGCACGACCGTTTTATCGTTTCCGCCGGCAAATATAGGCGTATTTTCTTTCCGTTTTTCGCTTTTAATCAGCGTGGTAGCTTCTGGCAGCGAGTGGCGCAGGTCGAAGCCGCTTTTTCCGACAATATCCTCTTTCGGGGACGATTTGAACGGGTTGAACGCAGGCTTTTTCGCCGCGTTCCTTTTCCGTTTTACCGACCGTTCCCATGCGAGATAACCCGCGAGAAAAATCAGGTATAGCATAATCGCTATAATGAATATCCGTCCCATAGTTTTACAATAAATCACCTTGTTGCTGACGGTACATTTCGTTGATTTCTTCTTTATTGGCTTGCAGGTGTTCAGCCAGCACCG
>JAIRLL010000016.1 GCA_031259505.1 Tannerella sp. | reverse complement strand
TAGTAGCAAAAGCCGCTGCCCACCGCCATGCACTCGGGCAATCCCCAGCGCGCAATGAACAGGCTTGCCACCGCTGTGGCCGCCAGCGTGCCCACAATCGTCGCCAGCGGCACGAACAGCAGCCGCAGGCGGACGGAGCGCAGTATCTCGCCCAGTTTTTCGTCGCTCCCCAGGCTGATTCCTACCGCAATCATCAGGACGCAGAGCACATACGTAGAACAGGCGTCCGTTCCGGCTATTACCGCATCAGGCAGCCGGCCGCTCCATCCCGCGATACATCCGACCGTAAAACAGCCGACTATCAGCAAACTGCTTCTCATATCCCCGTATTGTCTATTTTTTATTCCCGAAAAAGAACCTGCTGATGCACCATGCTGCCACCAGACTGCCCAGCGTACCGGCGACGGCAAGTATCAGCGCCTGTGTGCCGAGGGTCGGCAGGTTTTTGACAATCTGCCCGTTGGAACCTACCGAGATTCCCATCACGAACAGTTGCGCGCAGACGGTGGGCAGTATCAGCGCGTTTATCCGCCGAAGCAATCGCATCCGGCGCAACAGGTAGCCCGCGCCCGTGCAGGCAAACATGATTCCGATCAGAAGGTATATCATGGCCAAGCATCCTCCTGTGTGTTTTATGACAGTTCCAGCATCCGCAGGATTGGCAGCACGGCCTTTTCGCGGACGGTTTCGTCTACGGTGATTTCCGGCTGTTCGTCGCGCAGGCAGAGGTAGAGTTTCTCCATCGTGTTCAGCCGCATGAAGTGGCACTCGTTACATGCGCATGTGCTGTCGTTGGGCGGTGCGGGGATAAATTCCTTTGCCGGGCTCTGTTTCTTCATCTCGTGGATCACGCCGCTCTCGGTCGCCACGATGAACTGCGTTTTGTGCGACTGCACCGTGTGCTGCAGCAGCGCCGCCGTGGAACCGATGAAATCGGCCAGCATCAGCACGGGCTGCCTGCATTCGGGATGGGCGATGACCTCCGCATCGGGATACTGACGTTTCAGCGCGACGATTTTTTCGAGCGAAAACTGTTCGTGTACATGGCACGAGCCGTCCCACAGCAACATGCTCCGGCCTGTGATGCTGTTGAGGTAATTCCCCAGATTGCGGTCGGGGCCGAAAATCAGTTTCCTGTCCGGCGGGAAACTTTCGATGATTCTGCGCGCGTTTGTCGACGTGACTACCACATCGGTCAGCGCCTTCACCGCCGCCGTCGTGTTCACGTACGAAACTACCGCATGCTCCGGATGCGCGGCAATAAACGCGGCAAAGGCCTCCGCCGGGCAACTGTCGGCCAGCGAGCAACCCGCATTCAGGTCGGGCGCCAGCACTTTTTTCGAGGGAGACAGGATTTTGGCCGTCTCGCCCATGAAATGTACGCCACACAAAACGATGATGTCGGCGTCCGTTCCGGCTGCCCACTGAGCCAGCGCCAGACTGTCGCCCACATGGTCGGCCACATCCTGAATATCGCCCGTCTGGTAGTAATGCGCCATGATGACGGCATTTTTCGCTTTGCGCAACCTGTTTATCTCATTTACATAGTCCATAAGTGACAGATACGTCTTGTTTTTTCGTGCAAATGTACATGATAAAAACGGATTTCCGCATACGGAGTGCAAAAGAATGACTGAACAGTTGAACGGCTGAATCTCTTTATTTCCGATTTTTAAAATTCCGAATCCTTTCTGCTACGAATCATAATTTTTTCTGCCGGAAACAAAATATTTTTATGGTATTATTGCGGATATTGCAGGAATTTCGTACTTTTGCGCCTCTTGTAAAAATATATGAATACAAACAGAATTATCGGAGGGAAAATCAAGTCTCTCCGCGAGATGAAAAATTTGACGGTCGAAGAAGTAGCCGAACGCACGGGCATGAGCGCCATGCAGATCGACCGCATCGAAAGAAACGACGAATTGCCTTCGCTGGCTCCGCTGATCAGGATCGCACGCGTGATGGGCGTCAGACTGGGCACATTTCTCGACGACCAGCAGGAACTGGGGCCTGTGGTTTTCAGAAAGAAGAATCTGAAACAGAGCGACGGCATTAGCTTTTCCGGCTCTTCCGGCGCCGAACACAGGAGCATGCTCTATTATTCGCTTTCGCAGGACAAGTCGGGACGCCACATGGAGCCTTTCCTGATCGACGTAAGACCTGCGGCGAAAGACAGTTTCGTTTTATCTACCCACGAAGGCGAAGAATTTATTTTCGTCCTCGAAGGCGTGATTGAAATCAACTACGGCAAAGACACGTACGTCCTGGAGGAGGGAGACTGCATTTACTACGATTCCATCGTGGCGCATCACGTACATGCGGGAAACGGCGAACCGGCGCGGATACTGGGCGTAATATATACGCCGTATTGAAGTCATGGAACTGCAATTACAGGACAGAACGCTCGGGCAGTGGCTCGAACACTGGGCGGAAACGACGCCCGACAAAGAATTTCTGGTCTATTCCGACCGTGACTTGCGCTTCACGTGGAAAGAATTCAACCGCCGCGTCGACGACATGGCCAAGGGTTTGATGGCCATCGGCGTGCAAAAAGGGACGCATGTCGGTATCTGGGCGACGAACGTGCCCGACTGGCTGACATTCCTCTACGCAGGCGCCAAGACAGGCGCCATACTGGTGACGATTAATACCGGTTACAAGCAGAGCGAACTGGAATATTTAGTCCGTGATGCCGATATACATACGCTATGCATCACCGAGGGCGTGTTCGACGGCAGCTACGTCGACATGGTCTACGAGATGGCGCCCGAATTGAAGGAGTCGCAGCGCGGATATATGCACTGCCGGCGTTTCCCCAGACTGAAAAATGTCGTGTATATCGGGCAGGAAAAATTTCGCGGGATGTACAATACGCCCGAAATCATGCTGCTCGGCAAGAATATCGACGACCGCGCACTGTCCGAAGCCAAGGCTCGTGTAGGATGCTTCGATGTGGTGAACATGCAGTATACGTCCGGGACGACGGGTTTCCCCAAAGGCGTGATGCTCACTCACCACAACATCACCAACAACGGTTATTTCACGGGCGAAGGGATG
>JAIRLL010000413.1 GCA_031259505.1 Tannerella sp. | reverse complement strand
ACACTTGAGAATTCGGTTTTTGTTTCAAAATGGATGTTCATTAAAATCACTCCAACGGGGCGAAAATTTTTTCAGTTGTTCAACACGAAAATAAGAATCAGTGCGCAATTTCTCGAATTGAAAACAATTAAATGTTTATTGACACGATTTCATTTCCTCAAAATAAAAACCGAATTTTAATGTTGTGATGAGTGTAATCAGAAATTTTGTTCTTTCTGTCTAAAACCAGTTATAGAAGTTATTCTTATCTTTTTTAACATCCCAGTATGGTCACATGACTTTCTTCATCGACTGTCCATGAAATCTTTTCGTCCCACGGCAGTTCTTTTGCTTTTGGACGACGGTCGAATATTACAAGATAAGCAGGAGCCGAAGCGTCTATCGTGTTGCGGTATTTCTTAATCTGTGTCAGCCCCTCTTCACGGACAGCGGCGGGAGATTCGTAGTAATGAATGATTTTCACTTCGATGATACAGTGTTTGCCGGCATATTCCACCAGCAAATCCATACGTCCCCGGCCGGCGGCATATTCCCTGTCAATATGTCCGCCACCGTTGATTACACGCTGCAGAAACGCCATCAGCAGAAGATGCGGAAAGGCTTCGGTATAGTCGGATTTTTCTTCCCATATCTCCGAATGTTTCCGCCAGAACTTCTGAAATTCCTGCAGGAGACTGTCCATATCCAGTTCGCCGTTGGGTTTTTGCCATTGCCAGTCAGGTTCCGGGATTGCCAGTTGTGTGCTGTATGTCATTTCCCGCGCTATCACTTCTCTGTATATCGGGTTGGCTATTTGCGGAGTTCCGTTTTCTATCGTCACCAGACCGAGATCCAGACACAGCCTGAATGCATCCCCTTTGGCTAACGACGGGTCTGATTCTCCCGTAATCAACAATTCTATAACATTCCGTATCCGCGGGTCTTCCAGCCGGTACGCCAAAGCGTCCAGATGAGTTTCGCGCGCCATAATCATCTGCTCGCGCGCTTGCAGGATGTGTTCCAGCGTGACGGTTTCCGCACTGTCGGCATCCAGAATACGAAGCGTTGCACGCATAAACAGTGAATTGACAATCCAGGGCTGCCCTTTGGACTGTTCATAGACACAGTCCAGCGCTTCCTGTGTGATTTGCTGTCCGGTTTCTTCCGTTCGCTGGGCAAACAGTCTGGCTACATCGTCCTTAACAAAATTGGACAGTATCGCCGAATCGGCTTTGATGTTGAACGGCGAACCCGGATTGACCGGTTTGCCGTCTTTGGCTTTGATGAGATAGTCTTTCAAGTCGCGCATGCCTGCCAGAGCAATGGATACGGGAAATTTACCCGCTCCCCGAGTAGCAAAGCCTGCCCGCAAAAGTCGTAAAAAACGAACCAGCGGATCGTTTTCCAGTACATCTACTTCGTCAAATAAAATGACTAATGGTTTGGGCGCTACTATTTTCGACAAATGCGTTAACGTGTCGGCAAATCTGGTTTCCGGGAAACCTGTATCCGGCGCGGGGCAGGTTAATCCCATTTGTTGCGCTGTTTCGCAAATACTGCGATGTACCAGCAACATAGCTTCGTTGACCTCGGTTACCTGCTGGCAACTCTCGACGCTCACATAACAGGCGACGGCTTCACCGCCGGAATTGATGTCATGCTCCCAGTTTTGCAGGAAAGTAGTCTTTCCCGTTTGCCTCGGCGCATGAAGAACCCAATACAGTTGATCTTTGATATAACGGTGTAACTGAGACCCGACAAGGCGGTCTTCGGGCGGTAGCATGTAATGATATTCCGGATTACACGGTCCTGTGGTATTAAAAAATCTGCGTCTGTTCATATCTTTGTATGTTTTTTTGAGTGCAAAGGTAATACAAATAGTATAACAATTAATTTTCAGGCAGCCATGTATGAATCTTTGTCCACTTCTGACAGGCGGAAAACAGGCTTCCGCCTGGAAATCCTCCCGCAACTGTTGCGGAGGACTGTTTGATAAAATCACGTCTGTTTGTCATTGTTTTATTTTTTATTTATTACTTTTATTTGCCGTTTTTATTCTGAAACAGATGGCGGTCTTCAATTTCCCCGACACGTTCGGACACTTGATATGCAGGGTGTCGGCATCCTGTTTCCAGGTGATGCGTCCCCTGTATCCGAGCAGTTCCACAGAAGCGACAGACTTGTCAAGTAACCCGGCGCTGTGTCCGAGCGAAACGATGGACAGTCCGGTTTCCTGTTCGGGAACCGACAGGCAGTATGCATACACGTTACCGTCTTTTCCCTCCGTGAAACGGAAGTCTTCCACCCCGAACGTGAAGTTCGCCATTTCCTTTCCGATGGCTCCGTGAGGCAGCCGGCGCAGTTTGCCGTCCCTGCCTTCGCCCGGCGTTTTCCAGGCTTTGCTGCCATAGATTCCGTCGCCGTTGATTTTCATCCAGTCGCCGATTTCCTTCAGCATCTGTTCGCATTCGGGTTCGAGCGAGCCGTCCGGACGGATGGGGATACTGACGGCGTAGCATCCGTCGCGCGAAACGCATTCGAGCAGAAAACGTATCACCGCTGTGGCGCTGTATGTGAAACCGGGCGCGTAGTACCAGTCGCCTACCGGATTTTCACCAATCCACGCCTGATCGGTTTTGATTTCATCCGGATATCTTTTTTCGAAGGTGGTGACGATGCCCCGCCGTCCGGCCGGATGAAACTTTACGATGCTGAACACGTCAGCCTTTCCCCGCCGGTGGAGCGCATGGTTGTAGTAGGAGGCGATGACGCGCTGGGCGGCGTCGCACCTGTATCCCGTCCCGCTCTGGTAGCCGCTGAAGGGTTGCGTACTGTTACCGTCGGTGTAGATGAAGTCCGGGTCGTAGCGGTCGATTACGTCGAGGATGCGCAGCGCCCAGTTGGTCGCATACCAGCGGGCGTAGTCCGTGTGCCGCGTGAAGATGCCCTTTACCGGCGCCCAGCGTTCCGTACCGATGCCGGCATATCCGCGAAAATTCGGACCGTAGAGCATCCGCAGGTCAAATGCTTCCCACCACTGGCCGGAAGGGTCGGCCTGCGTCAGTGCGCCGTCGTAGGGTCGGCCTGCATACGTACCTTCGCTGTCGCTGCGGAAAGCCGATTCCCACCACCACCAGGTGTATTCGTGATGAAACGTCACGCCGTAGTGCATCCCCGCCTTGCGTATCGCTTTCGACCACTCCGCCAGCAAATCGCGTCGCGGCCCCATGCGGACGGAGTTCCACGGCTGATACTTCGAATCCCACAAGTCGAAGTTGTCGTGATGCACGCCCTGTATGAAAAGGAAGCGTGCGCCGGCATCGCGGTAAATCTTTACCAGCCGTTCGGGGTCGTATTTTTCGGGGTTCCACGTCCGCAGGATGTCCTTGTAGCCGTGACCTTCCGTCGCCGGATGTCCGAAGTCGCGGATATGGTTGCGGTAAGCTTTCTCGCCTTCTTCATACATTCGTTTGGCATACCAGTCGCCGCTCATGCCCGAAGCCTGCGGTCCGAAGTGTATCCAGAATCCGAACTTCGCTTCACGAAGCCATGCCGGATAATCCGTATAATGCGCGTGAATGGATTCCCAGGTCGGCTCAAAGGGTCCCGTCGCCATCGGGAAATCCATCTTTACTTCCGGAAACGCTTCCGGATCGCCCATCTGCACGGAACCGTCCGGCACGGCGGGCGGCACGGGCGGCGGAGGCGTAAACGGCGGCAACGCCGGCAACTGCGCCAAACCATGCAGACTGAAAATACTGCATACAGTCATCACACATATATATTTCCACAAAAGAAAAAATCGACGTCTGTTCATATCATTAATTTTTGTTTTTATGCAAAAGTACATGAAGATTCTGTGATTTCCAAGCGCGTGAAGATGAAAAAAGTTTTCCTTCTTACAGAATTGCAGAATGACAGATTTCTGTAAATCCTGCAAATTCTGCAATTCTGTAAAATTGAAAATCGCGGATACGCTCTGTCCGAAGCGAACCATTGAATTTCAACAACGTCACGCTATACGGTTTGACCGTCACCTGACCGTTGAATGCGGCGTCTTTTGTTTCTTTGATTTCGATTCGGTACGGTTGATCGGGGT
>JAIRLL010000400.1 GCA_031259505.1 Tannerella sp. | reverse complement strand
CCCGAAAGGTGAAGCAATCCGGTAGAATAATATCACAAAATTACACCGCGCGCAGTATAATTCTCCGCAGGAGATACATAATAACAGAATAACAGAATTAACATATTTGTAAATTCTGAAAATTCTGAAATTATGTGAATACGAAATTCTCTATTGATATATAAGCCGTAAACGGCTATTTCTTATACCGAACTCAGGTTAATATGTACGAAAGATTCCGTTCGGAAAAGCCTGTCCATATTAATTCGTATCCCTAAATATAATAGTCCGACATGTCGATGATGCCCGAACATATCGCATAGCGGATAGCTTCCTGTATACTGTTTACCTCGATTTTGCGGAAAATATTTTTCCGGTGCGAGTTGACCGTGTGGAAACTGAGATGTTTCTCCCATGCAATTTCTTTTGTCGTCTTGCCCAGGGCTATTTCGTGGAGTATGCTCTTTTCCGAAGGCGTCAGCACATCGGGGACGCTCGGCGGAGGCACACGGTCTTTCAACACGTGCGCGGCATAGTCGCAGATATATGTCTCATGATATACGGCATTCTGCAGCGCCGCCAGAATTTCTTCGCCGTCGTCGTGCTTCATCACGATGCTCAGCGTGTCGTCCTGCAACAGCACATAGCGCAAAAACCGTTCGCTCAACTCGTTGGAGAAGAGTATCCATCGTGAATCCCTCGCTTTGGCTCTCACGGCGAGCATTTGCTGCTGCGACGAAAAGTCGAACAGGGAATAGTCGAGCACGACGACCGCATCGGGATACTCGCCGAGTTCCTTCTGCAATTCCTTCAACTTGCCGACGGCAATGATTTTGTCGGCCAGCTTCTCCCTGTGCAGCGCCGCCGCAATGCCTTCGCGCGTAACATACTGATTATCCGCAAGTATAAATGTCTTCATAAAATCCTGTCTTTATGCTGCAAAAATAAATCTTTTCCACGCGTCAAAATATACCACAAATGTGTTATTTCACGATTTGTATACTTGCCGTATCTTTGCGGCATGAAACAAGAAACATTATAATTAAAAATTATGGCAAAGATAGCAAAAAAATTAACCGAACTTATTGGTAACACTCCGCTTTTAGAACTGGAAGGTTACGCTGAACAGCAGTCCGTAGGCGCCCGCCTTATAGGTAAATTAGAGTATTACAATCCGTTGGGCAGCGTCAAGGATCGCATCGCGCTGGCGATGATCGAAGATGCGGAAGTCAAAGGCCTGTTGAAATCCGATTCAACCATTATTGAGCCTACCAGCGGCAATACCGGCATCGGTCTTGCTTTTGTGGCGGCATCGAAAGGCTACAAGTTGATTCTCACCATGCCCGAGACCATGAGCCTCGAACGTCGCAATCTTCTCAAAGCCCTGGGCGCCCAGCTTGTGCTCACGCCCGGAGGCGAAGGAATGAAAGGAGCCATCGCCAAAGCCGAATCGCTGCGCGACGAAATACCCGGCGCCATTATCCTGCAACAGTTTGACAATCCGGCCAACCCGGCAATCCACTATCAAACGACCGCCGAAGAAATCTGGCGCGACACGGACGGGAAAGTAGACATCCTCGTGTCCGGCGTCGGGACGGGCGGCACGGTCAGCGGCGCCGGAAAACGGCTGAAGGAACTGAATCCGGACATCAGAATCATTGCCGTCGAACCTGCCGAATCGCCTGTCCTGTCGGGCGAAAACCCCGGTCCGCACAAAATACAGGGTATCGGCGCAGGATTCGTTCCGAAAAATTTCGACGCTTCCGTCGCAGACCAAATCTTTAAGGTAAAGAGCGACGAGGCCATCCTCGCCAGCCGTAAACTGGCGCAAACGGAAGGTCTGCTGGTGGGTATCTCGGCGGGAGCGGCTGTTCATGCGGCTACCGAAACAGGAAAACTGCCTGAAAACAAAGATAAAGTTATTGTAATCATCCTTCCGGATACGGGCGAGCGCTACCTTTCCACCGTCCTGTATTCGTTCGATGAATATCCGCTTTAATCATCATTTTAGTGTGTCAATTGCCTGGACGGGAGTTGGGTGCAGGCCTGTAATGCCTTTGCCTCAATTCCCGTTTCTTTTATGCCTTGCGCGGGGCAAGACAATCCGGTGTGCTGATAATCGTACTGCGCGCGGCATGATTTTGCGAAAAATCCTGAAACGAAGCAATCCGGACATGTCATTTTCCTCCTGTTTATTTGAAAAATATAAGGCTTGGCAATGACGACCAGGCGTTGACACGACACTAATATAGTATAAACGGAGCGGAGAATCTCAACCCGAAGTTTTTTTTGCTGTAATTTCATGTACGGATTCATGCGGCGAACTGTACGGTCATTTCCTGTATTTTTATACCTTTGCAGAAAAATAAAACGCATGTATTATTCGGAATATATTAAACGTACAGATAAAAAGACAGTTATGACATATCGCAAAATTAACCTGCATCCAGCAAAGGCATTACAGTTGATACTGCCTGTGTGTATGACATTCATTCTGCAATCCTGCAGTAATGACGGTTTGATTTACAAAGATCCGTCGAGACCGGTGGCGCAACGCGTCGAAAACCTGCTGAAACAGATGACGCTCGAGGAAAAAGCCGCTCAGCTCGACATGCTTGACGCTTCTTCCATTCTTGAATCATCATCTGCAATATCTGTCGAAAAAATGGACAGGGTGATGAAAAACAACACATTCGGTTCGATTCACGACATATATCCCGTGTCGGCCCGACTGAGTAATGATATTCAGAAATATGTGCGCGAACAGACCCGTCTCGGCATTCCTCCGATAATCATCGAAGAGGCTCTGCACGGCTATCAGGGCGCGGGAAGTACGACATTTCCAATTCCTCTCGCCAACGCTTCGACCTGGGATACCACACTGATGTATAATATCGGACGGGTTATCGGCGCCGAAGCCCGCGCTCACGGTGTACATCTTGTGCTTTCGCCGAACCTCGACCTGGCACGCGAACCGCGCTGGGGCAGGGTAGAAGAAACTTTTGGCGAAGACGTTTACCTTTCGTCGCGGATGGCTGTGAATATTATTAAAGGTATGCAGGGCCATTCGCTAAAGGACGACAATGCGGTCATCGCCGAGCCAAAGCATTTCGGAGTACACGGAATCCCCGAAAACGGCAGCAATCTCAGTCCCGTTTACATCGGCGAACGCGAAGCCCGCGCTACTCATCTCTACATATTCGAAAAAGCGGTGAAAGAAGCCGGTGCACACGGAATCATGGCGGCGTACCACGAAATCGACGGCGTTCCCGTTGCCGGCAACAAATGGCTGCTGACCGACGTGTTGCGGAATGAATGGGGCTTTGACGGTTTTGTCATTTCCGATCTGGGAGCCATTGCGCTTCAATACAATAAACATTCTACGGCGGCGACCGAAACCGACGCTATCATTTCGTCGATAAACGCTGGTCTCAATATGCAGTTCTACGATTTCACTCA
>JAIRLL010000393.1 GCA_031259505.1 Tannerella sp. | reverse complement strand
GAACGGTATGACGCAACCGCAGGTTGCTTCCACCTTCCTCTATCCGCCTCGACGGAAAGGGCGCCTTTCAAATCCGGTTCCGGCGCGTATTATTTACTTTCTTCCGCGCTCCACGTCTGCGAGGCCAGGCGTTTGTAATTGCTGTAACGCCACCGGGCATTGTCTTCGGCAGCCCGGAAGAGTTCGCCGGCTTCCTGCGGGTACTGTTTTATCACGGAAGAGTAGCGCACTTCGCCTTTGAGAAAGTCCTGAAACTTCGACCAGTCGGGTTCCCTGCTGTCGAGCGTGAAGGGGTTCTGTCCGTCGGCTTCCAGCGCGGGATTGTATCGCCAGAGATGCCAGTAGCCGCATTTTACGGCGTCCGCCTGTTCCTGCTGGCTTTTGCCCATGCCTCCGCGCAGGCCGTGACTGATACAGGGCGCGTAGGCTATGATCAGCGACGGGCCGTTGTATGCCTCGGCTTCGCGGATGGCTTTCAGCGTCTGTCCCTGGTCGGCGCCCATGGCTATTTGCGCCACGTATACGTAGCCGTAGGTGGCGGCCATCAGTCCGAGGTCTTTCTTGCGTATGCGTTTGCCTGCTGCCGCAAACTTGGCGATTGCGCCCGTCGGGGTGGCTTTGGACGACTGGCCGCCCGTGTTGGAATATACTTCCGTATCGAGCACGAGGATATTGACGTCTTTGCCGGTCGCAATCACATGGTCGAGGCCTCCGTAGCCGATGTCGTACGACGCGCCGTCGCCGCCGATGATCCACTGCGAACGTTTCACGAAATAAGGCTTCAGTTCCAGAAGTTCCTTGCTCAGGGTACAGGCAGGGCAGGGGCAGGTAGTGGCGCCGGCGTCTTTCAGCGCTTTCATTTGTACGAGTTCTTCGGCAAATTCTGCGCCGGCGCTTTCAAAATAATCAATTGTCTCATCAATGGAGGCGACGCCCCATTCGAGCGCTGCGGCGTAGTCGTCGGCAGCTTTTCTGCCATCCTCGCCGCCGTCGTTTCTGTGGTCGAGCCATGCTTGCGCCGCGTCTTTGACGCGCTGTTGCGTCCATTCGACTGCTATCAGCGCCCTGGTTTTTTCGACTGCGCGCTCGCGCATTTTCCCGTTCGCCAGTTCCATCCCCAGACCGAACTCGCAGAAGTCTTCGAAGAGCGAGTTGGCCCATGCCGGGCCTTCGCCCTTCCCGTTCGTCGTGTAGGGCGTCGAGGGCACCGATCCCGAATAGATGGACGAGCAGCCGGTGGCGTTGGAAACGACCTGACGGTCGCCGAAAAGTTGCGTAATGAGTTTGACGTATGGCGTCTCGCCGCATCCCGAACATGCGCCCGAAAATTCGAACAGCGGCACGGCAAACTGCGAATTTTTCACGTTCATCTTCGTATCGACCAGGCGCTGTTTCGATTTCACACGGTCTACGCAGTACGTCCAGTTGTCTTTTTCGGGCAGTTGCGATTCCAGGTCGACCATTTCCAGCGCCCTGGCGCCCTTGAATCCCGGACACACGTCGGCGCAGTTGCCGCAGCCCAGGCAGTCGAGCACGTCTACCTGGATGCGGAATTTCATGCCTTTCAGCGTGGCCGGAGCTTTGACGTCCAGCATGTCGAAGCGGGCGTCCGCCTGTTCGGTTTCGTCCAGCACAAACGGACGGATGGAAGCGTGCGGACAGACGTATGCACACTGGTTGCACTGAATACAGTTGTTTTTGTTCCAGACGGGGACGAACGTGGCCACGCCGCGTTTTTCGTATTTGGCCGTCCCCTGCATCCACGTGCCGTCTTCGAGTCCCCTGAAGGTCGAAACGGGCAGCAAGTCGCCATCCTGCGCATTGATGCGGAAGACCACGTTGTTGACGAACGCCGGATTGCTGTTTGCCGGCGTCTCGTCGTCGGGCAGGTTTGCCCATGCCGCATCTGCTGCGAGTTGCCTGTACTCGCCTCCGCGGTCGACGGCGGCATAGTTCTTGCTGATCACGTCTTCGCCCTTCTTGCCGTATGATTTGACGATGAACTTCTTCATCTGCTCGATGGCAAGCTCCACGGGAATCACTTTCGTGATGCGGAAAAACGCCGACTGCAGGATGGTATTCGTGCGGTTGCCCAGACCGATTTCCTGTGCGATACGGGTTGCGTCGATATAATAAACGGTAATATTTTTCCTTGCAAAATAACGTTTCACTCTGTTGGGCAGGTTTTGCGCCAGCGTGTCGCCTTCCCATACGGTATTGAGGAGGAAGATGCCGTTTTCGCGCAGCCCTTTTGTCACGTCATACATGCGCAGGTAGGCCTGTACGTGACAGGCCACGAAGTTGGGCGTATTCACAAGATATGTCGAGCGGATGGGCGTATCGCCGAAGCGCAGGTGCGAACAGGTGAAACCGCCGGATTTCTTCGAGTCGTACGAGAAATAGGCCTGACAGTATTTGTCGGTATTGTCGCCGATAATCTTCACGGAGTTTTTGTTTGCTCCCACCGTGCCGTCGGCGCCCAGGCCGTAGAATTTGGCTTCGTACATATTGTCGCCGCCCATTGCAATTTCTTCTTTTACGGGAAGAGACGTAAACGTCACGTCGTCTACGATACCGATGGTGAAATTGTTTCTGGGCAGATTCATTGCCAGATTTTCGAAGACGGAAAGCACTTGCGCCGGCGTAGTGTCCTTGGACGACAGGCCATAGCGACCGCCGACAATCAGGGGCGCATTTTCCTGTCCGTAGAAGCAGTTTTTCACGTCGAGATAGAGCGGCTCGCCGTTTGCTCCCGATTCTTTAGTCCTGTCGAGCACGGCGATGCGCCTGGCTGTTTCGGGTACGGCCGCAAGGAAATGTCTCGCGGAAAACGGGCGGTAGAGGTGCACGGCGACAAGCCCCGTCTTCTCGCCCCTGGCCGTCAGGTAATCAACCGCTTCGCGCGCCGCTTCCGTAACCGAGCCCATTGCGATGATCACGCGCTCGGCATCGGCGGCGCCGTAGTAGTCAAACAGACCGTATCGGCGGCCTGTAACTGCCGAGACATCGTTCATGCAGGCTTCCACGATGTCGGGGACGGCTTCGTAGTAAGCGTTGGCGGCTTCTCTGTGCTGGAAAAAGGTGTCCGGATTTTCAGCCATGCCGCGGGCAACGGGTTTGTTCGGATTGAGGGCGCGCGCGCGAAATTCCGACAGCGCTTGCCGGTCGATCAGCGGGGCGAGGTCTTCGTTGTCGAGCGATTCGACTTTCTGAATCTCGTGCGACGTACGGAATCCGTCGAAGAAATTCACAAACGGCACACGCGATTTCAGCGTAGACAGATGCGCCACGGCTGCCAGGTCCATCACTTCCTGCACCGAGCCTTCCGCCAGCATGGCAAAACCTGTCTGCCGGCAAGCCATCACGTCCTGATGATCGCCGAAAATCGACAGCGAATGCGAAGCAACCGTACGCGCTGAAACATGAAATACGCACGGGAGCAACTCGCCTGCGATCTTGTACATGTTCGGAATCATCAGTAGCAAACCCTGTGATGCCGTGTAAGTTGTGGTCAGTGCGCCTGCCTGCAGCGAACCGTGCAGCGCACCGGCAGCGCCGGCTTCCGACTGCATTTCCTGTACGAGTACCGTTTCGCCGAAGATGTTTTTACGTCCGGCGGCTGCCCATTCATCTACATATTCTGCCATCGTAGACGACGGTGTGATGGGATAAATCGCCGCTACTTCGCTGAACATATACGATATATGCGCCGCAGCCTGATTCCCGTCACATGTTAAAAATTTCTTTTGCTTAGTCATTAGTTCTATAATTTATCAAGTTCTGTAATTTCTTCAATACAAAAAGCCGAACAGCCAGATCGGAATCATATTTTCCGCGCCTGCTTCCATCTTATCTGCCGCATAATAAACGGCGGAGATATTTTTTACTTTCGGCTGGCTCGCTATCTGAAAATCGTACGTCTCGTTTACCAGAAAATCCGCGTTTTTATCACTTGTGTTCAGCCGGTTGTCTTTCAGCAACTGGTTGTAGAAAAACGTTTTATTGACATTCGACTCGTTCACCGGCAATTGATTGACGGCATACATCAGATTCGAATTATACAAATAGGCTCTGGACGGTTTCTTGCCTGCCTCTTCGCCCGCGGCATAAAGAAGACTGACCAGACGCGCTTCTTTCAGATACTTGATATAATTCATCACCGTGGCGCGCGAGACTTCAATCTTCTTGCTCAGTTGGCTTACGTTCAGTGTCGAAGGGGCTTCCAGCGAGAGCAGATAAAACAGTTTGCGCAACTTCGGCAGGTAGCTGTGTTCGATTTGTTTGATGTACAGCACGTCTACTTCCAGCGTCATGTTCATCGTCTTCAGCAGGTTTTCCGAAAAATTGCGCTTCTCCAGAAAAAACGGATAAAAACCATGATGCAGATAGTCACGGAAATAATGCAGCGGTTTCGTTGCAGAACAGATTTCTTTCGCTATCGCCTCGTGATTTTTCATCACTTCGTCGAGCGAGAACGCCTGAAACCGGCAACCGGCCATCAGGTTAAGATATTCGCGAAACGAAAAACCCCGCAAATACCAGGACGACACCTTACCCGACAAATCGGGATTTTCCTCCTTCAACCGCATCACCGACGACCCGGTGAACACAATCCGCAGATCCGGAAAATGATCGTAGCAGTAACGCAGTTCTTTCGACCAGCCCGGATATTTGAACATCTGATCGATCAGCAGCGTTTTGCCTCCCTGCGCCCGAAATTCGGCGGCAAAATCGACCAGCGTCCTGTCGCTGAAGAAAAAGTGATTCAGATTGATATACAGGCAATCTCTGTTGTCGATGCCGAAAAATTCACGTGCATACGACAGCAGGAAAGTCGTCTTTCCTACCCCGCGCGAGCCTTTGATGCCAATCAGCCGGTCGTCCCAGTTGATTTCGTCCATCAGGCCGCGCCGCACGGGCGAATTGAGATGTGATAACAAATACTTGTGAGTCCGGTAAAAGGCCTCCATCCTGTTCATTTTTTGATTACAGCCGCAAATGTACGCAAAATATCCTCAATTGCAATATCGAGATTGCAAAAAGAGGCGTTTTGATGCGCTTTTTTATGTGTTTTTACAATCGCCGGTCTTCCGAACGGTTAAATCCTGAATCTTGAATTCAAGCCGGCTGCGTCCGGGCCGGGCGGGGATTCATAAGACCGTCTGCTGCGGTTGCGTCTTTTCCAGGAATTTGAGATGCGCCTGGGCGATATGCAGTTCTTCGTACGAGACGCTGTCGCCGAGCGCTGTCTTTGCGGCCGACAGGCTTGCGGTGTTCGACGTGCGGAGGCAGTCGATCATTTTTTCGAGTTTCTCGACCGCTATCAGCGCTCTTGCGTCGAGTTCGCCTTCGGCAATGAAATGCGTCAGGTGGTCTGCGACGGTGTGGCGCGTCAGGGCGCGTTCGGACGCAATCTCGTCGATGATTCTGTCCGCCTTCTCGCGGAAGAGGTTGAGGCTGACCCGCCGGGTATCTTCTTTGGGCGGTTTGTGGCTGGATTCGACGGACTGTCCTTTTTCATTGAAATAGAGTATTCCGTCTTTTTCGATTCCGTTTTCCTGGCAATACGTGCTGACGATTTCGATTATCCCCGCGCCGAAGTGTTCGACTTTTTTCGCGCCGATACCGTTTATCTGCTGCAGCGACCTGTTGTCCATCGGCAGGTAATGCACGAGTTCGTAGAGCGCTTTCTGCGAGAATATGCCGTAGGGAGGCACATTCAGTTCGGAGGCTTTCGCCATGCGCCACGCACGGAGGCGGTCGAACAGGACGGGATGGGCGATCGTCTCGCTGTCCACGGCCGAGAATTTGCGGATTTCCTTCGGCTTTTCCTTTTGAATTGCCGCCATTGCTTTGGCATGGAGGAAATCGGGCAGACTGAACCCCCGGAGGCAGGCACAGAGGCTTTTGTATTTGACCTGCGCATCGTTTTCCAGCCGGTTTACGGTATCGCACAGTTGCTTTTTCACCGTTTTGTTGTCGATGTCGAAATCTGCCCCGGCGAGCGGGTCGAGTATCAGCGCCTTTATCTTGTCGGAAAAGTATTTGGCGGCCTGTCCGATTCGTTCCTGCAGTGCGTCGTTGCGGTCGATGTCGGGCTGCTGTGGGAGGAGGCGGTCGATTTGTTTCCGGAAGCGGTCTGCCATTTCGATGATGTCTGCCTGGACGGAAGGCAACATGCGGTCGAACAGTTCGCTCGTCTGCCCGGGAATGCTTCCCCTGCTGTCGGCGATGATTTTTTCGACATACGAGATGGGGTTGCGGAAGAGGCCGAAGCGGAACAGGTCTTCAATCTGTTCCTGCTGGAAGGTCATGCGCGCTGTTTCGAGCTGATTTTCATCGGGCTGATTTTGTTCGACATAATGCGTAAAACTGTTGACATGATGGTCGTGGACGATGCTGCCGTGGCGAATGGGCGAACTGAGCGTCATGCCTTCGAGCGTCTTGCAGCGGCTGAGGGCGACGTAGACCTGCCCGTGCGCGAAAGACGCTTCGGCATCGATGATGACCCGTTCGAACGTCAGCCCCTGGCTTTTATGGATGGTGATTGCCCATGCCAGTTTGAGCGGAAACTGTACGAACGAGCCGTCTATTTCTTCGCGGATTTCGTGCGTCGCGTCGTCGAGGACGTATTTCACGTTGTCCCATTTCTGCGGCACGACAACGATTTCGTCCGTTTCTCCGGGACATGCGACGTATATTTCGTCGTCGGTGATTTCCGTGATTCGCCCCACTTTCCCGTTGTAGAAACGTTTTTCGGGAGCGGTGTCGTTTTTGGAGAACATCACCTGTGCGTTTTCCTTTACCACGAGTTCATAGTCTACCGGATAGGCATATTCGGGGAATGTTCCGGAAACCCTGGCTGTGAAACGGCGTTCCCTGTCCGGCAGGGCGGCCAGTTTGTTTTCGTTGATGCGCTGCGCCTGCGCATTGTGGGTGCAGAGGGTGATGCTGCCGTCGTCGTCTTTCGGGCTGAAACCGGGGACGTAGCGCCGGTTCAGCGCGTCGAGGACGTCGCGGTCGAGGTCGTTTCTGCGCACCTTGTTGAGGATGGAGATAAAGCGGTCGTCCTGCTGCCGGAAGACCTGGGTGAGTTCGATGCTGACAAACGACGTTTCGCGCAAGGCTCTGCTGCTGAAAAAG
>JAIRLL010000374.1 GCA_031259505.1 Tannerella sp. | reverse complement strand
ATATTCACGGCTCTTTAGCGGGAGTTGTCTCTCTCGCTCTGATTCTCTTCCGGTTATAAATCATATCAATGGAATTCTATCTGTGCGAAACAGAATCCGCCTCTTTCCCTGCGATTGCCGGCGCCGTCTCCCGCCTGTAGTATGCATATCGTTCAAGCACCTCGTTCACATAGTTGTATGTCTCCGTTCCACGCAGGTAGCCATATCTGCATACGGAATCGGTATAATATTTCGGTTCGGACTTGAGGCGGATAAATTCATTGACGCTGCCATTCCAGACGGCGGGGTCTTTCCCGTATTTTTCTGCCAGCCGCTGCGCATCCTGTACATGTCCTATTCCTGCATTGTAGGACGCCAGCGTGAGTTTTATCCGTTCGAGGCTGTCGGGGATATTGACAAACTGGCGTCCGAAACGCCTCAGACATTCGACGCCCGCCTGTATGTTTTTCTCGGGTTCGTCCATTTCCGACAGGTCAAATCCCAGATGAATAGCCGTTTCGGGCATGATGCCCATCAATCCCCGGGCACTGCTCCATGCCACGATAGACGGCTCGAAATGCGATTCCTGCCAGGAAATGGACGCCAGCAGTTGCCAGTCCCAACCCAGGCGGGACGCTTATTTCCTGAACAGATTGTCGTACGGAGAAATTTGTCCGTTGATAATCTGAGGTTTGAGGTCGATGGAATATTTCGACAGTTCGAAATAGCGCTTCAGCGCCGCCTTGTAGGTCTTTTCGCCCGTATTATCGGAAGCCCATTCGTTGATGGCTTCGGCAAGCCGCGGAGTATTTTTGCGAACAATCCATGAATAGCGCTGTTTAAAGCTGATTTCCAGACTGATGTTGATATTTCGATAATACGTGCGGTTCAGGCGGGCGATGTTGTCTTCGCAAACCGTATAGGGAATCTCCCTGCGCGAAACCATCTCGATGAGGTCTTCGGTCGTGACGGTATCCTTTGCAATGTCCATAATGTGTATCCCTCCGCCCAACTCCCCGTTCAGATTTACCATGCGTTCGTGATGTCGTGTGCCATGCTTCACGTAAACCTCTTTACCAATAAGTTGCGTTACGTCTGTAAGTAACGTGTCTCCAGGTGCGGCATACTGTACAATCACCAGGCTGGATTGCTGCTCATGTCCGCAGAATATCACTTCCTCCTTCGTGAGGTTATCTATTTTGACGGGATATGCAACCACATCGGCCTCACCGTTTTGCAATATCTCAA
Organism: Tannerella sp.; assembly: GCA_031259505.1. Lineage (GTDB taxonomy): Bacteria > Bacteroidota > Bacteroidia > Bacteroidales > Tannerellaceae > Tannerella. Next base: position 4,299 of record JAIRLL010000374.1, on the reverse strand, counting down.
TCAGGCGGGAAACATTTTCGGCTATTTTGATGTTCAGATGCAGGCCATGTGCACGCGCAAAATCGGCAATCAGCTCATATTCATAACCCATAGGCTGCCCCTTGTACTGGAAGTACGAAATGGAACTGTTCAGCGTCACCGCCGTGATTTCTCCCTGTTCGACGAGTTCGGGGAAATCATCCGCCGTCTCTTCGCCCTGCTGTGTTTTATTACGGCAACATGTTAATAAACAGAAGGCTGCGATAACAAACATAATAGTTCTGCATTTCAGGCTCATACTGCGACAGGATTAATTTTTTTTCATGAGAAGTGCGATATTCTCGACATGGTGCGTATGCGGGAACATGTCTACCGGCTGCACTTTTTCGACATCGTACAGCGCGTCGAGTCTGTTCAGGTCGCGTGCCTGCGAAGCAGGATTACAACTCACGTAAACAATGCGTTCGGGGGCAATCGCAAGGAGCGTGTCGATTACGTCGTCATGCATGCCGGCACGGGGCGGGTCTGTGATGACAACGTCGGGATGGCCATTGGCTTCAATAAAAGACGGCGTAAGAATATCTTTCATGTCGCCGGCAAAGAAATGTATATTATTCAGACGATTACATTCCGCATTGATGCGAGCGTCTTCGATGGCTTCGGGAACATATTCTATCCCAATCACTTTCCCGGCCTGTCGCGCGACGAAACTGGCAATCGTCCCGGCGCCTGTGTACAGGTCGTAGACCGTTTCCCTGCCTGTCAACCCTGCAAAATCACGCACGATTTTATACAGCAGACAGGCCTGTTCACTGTTGGTCTGGTAAAACGATTTCGGGCCTATTTTGAACTGCAATCCTTCCATTTCTTCCGTAAGATGATCTTTCCCGTGAAAAAGAATCACTTCCCTGTCCGTAATCGTGTCGTTGCATTTGCTGTTGACGACATACATCAACGACGTGATTTCGGGGAAAGCCTCTTTCAGGTGATTCAGTAATGCCTCGCGATGCATTTTCTTTTCCTCGAAAAAGACGACAACCACCATCACTTCGCCCCTCGAAGAGGTGCGTATAATTAATGTACGCATGAAGCCTTCCTGCTTTCGAAGGTCGAAAAAAGGATAACCTTCGTGCGAAAGGCAGAAATCTTTAATATCCAGTCGAATACGGTTAGAGATATCGTCCTGTAGCCAGCATTTGCGGATGTCCAGCACCTTGTCGAACATTTTCGGGATGTGAAACCCCGCGCCGTCCGACTGCAACAGTTCGCCGGAAGTCGGAATTTCCTCCTCCGTCAGCCAGCGTTTGTTTGAAAACGTAAATTCCAGTTTGTTACGGTAATACACCGTATTATGCGCGCCAACAATCGGAAGAAATGTTTTTGCGGCAACTTTTCCGATACGGCTCAGACTGTCAGCTACCTGTTTCTCTTTGTGTTGCAACTGCACTTCGTAAGGCAGATGCTGCCATTTGCAACCGCCGCAGACGCCGAAATGTTCGCAAAACGGCTCAATCCTGTCGGGAGAATAGCGATGGAAGTACACGGCTTTCCCTTCGGCGAAGTGACTTCTTTTCCGTACAAGCTGAATGTCTGCGATGTCGCCGGGTGCAGTCCAGGGCACGAAGACAACCAGGTCGTCAACCCGTGCAATAGCCTTTCCTTCAGCTGCTACGTCCGTGATTTCAATTTTCTCCAACAGAGGGAGAGACTTTTTTTTTCCTGTCAATACGATGCGAATTTAAAAGTTTGGACACGCAAATATATATGTTTTATATTACGTAATCTCGCGAATAATTGTAAAACATATTTAAAAAACAGGATAAAAATTTTTTTGATTCACTAAAATGAATGATATTTGCAAACTAAAGATAGCAAAAACAAGAATAATATGGAAAATTCAAAGAGAATTTATACGTTCGGGAATGGAAAAGCCGAAGGTAAAGCAGACATGAGGGACCTGTTGGGAGGCAAAGGAGCCAACCTTGCAGAAATGAATTTGATCGGAGTACCTGTACCGCCGGGTTTTACTATCACGACGGATACGTGTAACGACTATTACCGTTTAGGTAAAGACAAAGTGGTCGAACTTCTTAAACCCGGTGTAGAGGCTGCCGTCAAAGAGGTGGAAACGCTGATGAACTCGAAATTAGGCGATGTAAAGAATCCGTTGCTGGTGTCGGTACGTTCGGGTGCGCGCGCGTCCATGCCCGGAATGATGGACACAATTCTGAATCTGGGACTTAACGATGCCGTAGTAGAAGGATTGTCTGCCAAAACGGGAAATCCGCGGTTCGCATGGGATTCATATCGCCGTTTTGTACAGATGTATGGCGATGTGGTTTTGGGAATGAAACCTGTGAACAAAAATGACATTGACCCGTTTGAAGAAATCATCGAAGAAGTGAAGGCCGCCGGAGGCGTCCATTTGGATACGGAACTGACAGTCGATGACTTGAAGCAACTGGTCGCCAAATTCAAAGCCGCCGTCAAGAAACAAACCGGCAAAGACTTTCCCGACTCGGCTTACGAGCAACTGTGGGGAGCCATCTGCGCCGTGTTCGATTCGTGGATGAACGACCGCGCCATCCTTTACCGCAAAATGGAAGGCATCCCCGCCGAATGGGGAACGGCTGTAAACGTCCAGGCAATGGTATTTGGCAATATGGGAAACACTTCTGCAACAGGCGTCTGCTTCTCGCGCGACGCCGCTACGGGCGAAGATTTGTTCATCGGCGAATACCTGATAAACGCACAGGGTGAAGACGTCGTCGCAGGCATACGCACACCACAACAAATCACCAAAACAGGCTCGCAACGCTGGGCTGTGCTTGCCGGCATATCCGAAGAGGAACGCCTTGAAAAATACCCTTCGATGGAAGAAGCCATGCCCGATATCTACAGAGAACTCGACAAACTGCAGACCAAACTCGAAAATCATTACAGGGATATGCAGGATATGGAATTCACCGTACAGGAAGGCAAACTGTGGTTTCTCCAGACACGTAGCGGAAAACGTACGGGAGCTGCCATGGTGAAGATTGCGATGGATATGCTCCGACAGGGCATGATTGACGAAAAAACAGCCCTGTTACGCATCGACCCCAACAAACTGGACGAATTGCTTCATCCCGTGTTCGACAAAGGGGCATTGAAGAAAGCCACAGTGATTGCCAAAGGATTGGCCGCATCGCCCGGCGCCGCTTCGGGCAAGATTGTGTTCAATGCCGACGACGCGGCGCTGTGGGCTTCGAAGGGAGAGAAGGTTGTGATGGTACGCATCGAAACGTCGCCCGAAGACCTTGCGGGAATGGCCGCAGCCGAAGGTATCCTGACTGCTCGCGGAGGTATGACTTCACACGCCGCCGTAGTAGCGCGCGGTATGGGAAAATGCTGTGTATCAGGTGCAGGAGCGTTGAGAATTGATTACATGTCCAAAACCATGGGAGTAGATAGCCGGATTTATAGAGAAGGCGACTATATCTCGATAGATGGCTCGACAGGCGATATTTATGAAGGACAGGTCGCCACCAGAGAAGCCGAACTGGACGCCAACTTTGCCGAAATCATGAAACTCTCGGACAAATACACTCGCATGTCGGTGCGTACGAATGCCGATTCGCCACGCGACGCCGCTGTAGCGCGCAAATTCGGCGCGGTAGGCATCGGACTCTGCCGCACGGAACACATGTTCTTCGAAGGCCAGAAAATCAAAGCCATGCGCGAAATGATTCTGGCCAAAGACACCGAAGGCCGCAAAAAAGCGCTGAGCAAATTGCTTCCTTATCAACAAGCTGATTTTGAAGGCATCTTTGAAGCAATGGCAGGCTATCCCGTAACCGTTCGCCTGCTCGACCCGCCGTTGCACGAATTTGTCCCGCACGACGAAAAAGGTCAGGCGGAAATGGCCGAAGCCATGGGAGTTGATATCAGCATAATAAAACAGCGGGTAGAAGCTTTGCACGAACAAAATCCCATGCTCGGACATCGTGGCGCGCGGCTCGGAAACACCTATCCCGAAATTACCGAAATGCAGACCCGTGCCATACTTGGCGCAGCGCTGAATCTGAAAAAGAAAGGCATTATCGCTATCCCCGAAATTATGGTGCCGCTCACAGGAATCCTGTATGAATTTCTCGAACAGGAAAAAATTATCCGCAACACGGCTGCTGCACTGTTCAAGGAACACGGCGACGAAATTGATTTTAAAGTCGGTACGATGATTGAAATTCCGCGTGCAGCGCTTACGGCAGACAGAATCGCTTCTGCAGCCGAATTTTTCTCGTTTGGCACTAACGACCTGACTCAAATGACTTTCGGATA
>JAIRLL010000187.1 GCA_031259505.1 Tannerella sp. | reverse complement strand
GAATCAGATAGGCGGTTTTGTCAAGGCGAACATCGGTTATCTGGCGCGCCTGAACTACGGGTTTGCCGACAGATATTACATCACCGGCTCGTACCGTCGCGACGGCGCTTCGGTCTTCGGGGCGGATAACAAGTGGGGTAATTTTGCTGCCGCAGGTCTGGCGTGGAAAGTAACCGAAGAAGCGTTCCTGAAACCGGTAGAAATGCTGAACAGCCTGAAGTTGAAAGTCTCCTACGGAAGGAATGGCAATCAGGGACTGGGACCGTACGGCACGCTTTCGACCATCAACAACGGTTCGACGGGCGGCATCCGCTACGAGTTCGGCAACAGCAACATTCTCTACGGCATCACCGCCGGCGCGCTGGGCAACGCCTCGCTGGGCTGGGAATCGACCTCGTCGTGGAACACGGGCTTCGAATCGGCCTGGCTCGGAAACCGCATCTTCTTCGACGCCGACCTGTATTTCTCGCGCACCACCGACCAGATTTTCGACCGCAACATCCCGGTGATGACCGGCTTCAAGCAGATGAAATCGACGATGGGCGAAGTAGGCAACACGGGTGTTGAACTGACGCTCCGCACGGTCAACGTCGAGAACCGCGACCTGACGTGGACGACGGGCTTCACCTTCTGGCTGAACCGCAACAAACTGATTCACCTCTACGGCGACGACATCGACGGCGACGGCAAGGAAGACGACGACATTGCCAACAGCCGCTTTATCGGCAAATCGCTCGGTGCCATCTACGGATGGGTGCAGGACGGCATCGTGCAGGAAGACGACGCAGCCTATATCCAAATGACCTCCGCAACGCCCGGCGTTCCCAAGTATCAGGACCGGAACGAAGACGGAAAAATCGACGACGAAGACCGCGAAATCCTGGGATACGACAAGCCCAATTTCAAACTGAACATGAGTAATACGATTTCGTACAAAAACTGGGACCTGTACGCCATGTTGACCGGCACGTTCGGCGGCGGCGGTTATTATCTGAAAAACAATGCCAACGCCTATATGACGAGCGGCTCCGGCCTGTTCAACAGCAACAGCATCTACGTCACCTGGTGGACGCCCGAAAACAAAAGCAACGTCTATCCGTCGGCCACGTTTGCCGGCGACGGCCGTTTTCAGGGACTGCAGAGCCGCACCTTTGTACGCCTGCAGGACGTCACCCTCTCGTACACCTTCCGCGAAGCGTGGGTAAGGAATCTGAAAATACAGAACCTGAAACTGTTTTTATCGGGAAAAAACCTCTTTACCGTCACCGGATGGGACGGCGGCGACCCGGAAGTAGGGAATGGCGTACGCGCAGACGACTATCCCGTGATGACGACCTTCACGCTGGGGGCAAATATTAGTTTCTAACTTTCATACATTGATATAATATGGAAAAGATAAAAAGATTATACATGAGTTTCGTCCTTCTGGCGGCGCTGCTGCCGGCATGGACAGGTTGCAACGACAACGCGTTTCTGACGGAAAATCCGGAAACGTTCTACACGGTAGACAACGCCTTCTCGACTTCGGAACAGGTCGACCAGGTGCTCGTCTCCTGCTATTCGCACATCCGCGTGATGTTTTGCATGGTGGAAGAAAACAACACGTCATGGGTATTCCGGGGCGGCAACGGTACGGATATGTTTGACGTGGCCATCATCCGCCGGAGCAGCCGCTTCAACGACTACGGCATCCTGAATGCTTCCACGGAGGAATTTTATACCAACTATTCGCACTGGTATCAGTTGATTGCCAAGGCCAACCTGGCACTGTATGCCGCCGAACTGCCGCAAATCGCCTGGGCGTCGGCAGCCGACAAAGCCTACGCCGCAGCGCAGGCGCGATTCTTCCGCGCGTTCTGCTACCGCAACCTGGGCGAGTTGTACGGCGGCGTGCCGATCGTGACGGAAATCACGACCTCGCCGCGCTACGATTTTGAACGGGCTACCCGCACAGCCACTTACCAGTTTGCCATCGACGAACTGGAGGCGATCCTGAACGACCTGCCCGAAACGACGGCAACGCCCGGACGGCTGGTACGGGCTGCGGCGCAGCACAACCTCGCCCAACTGTATATCGACAAGGGCGTGGCGCTCGCCGAAGAAGGCAATTCGGGCGAATCGGCAGCCGCATACGCAAAGGCGATTACTTTCGCCGGACAGGTCATCGACGGCGGGACGTACAGCCTGATGACTGAACGTTTCGGCTCGCGGAAAGACGAAAATCCCGAGTATTACTATACCCAGAACCCAGCCGAACAGACGTCCGAGCGCAGCTATTCGGTAGCCGGTTATCCGCTGGAAGGCAACGTATACTGGGACCTGTATCAGGAAGGCAACCAGAACTATCAGGAAGGCAACCGCGAAGCCATCTGGTGCGCTCAGATAGACTATGCGGCCTACAAGAAGGAAGACGGACAGTCCAAATTGCAGTATTCCCGCGCGTTCGGCGCCGTATTCCGCGACCCGCTGGCCGCCCATGTCGGCGGAACGCTCGAAGACGTGGGCGGACGCGGTATCGCCTGCGCCATCCCGACCTTCTACACCCGCGACGTCATCTACGAAGGCAAGTGGGCGGACGATCTGCGCAACTCCGAAGCCGTGTTCCGCAGGACGTTCCTCGGCAACAATACATCGTCGGAATACTACGGCAAGCCCGTTCCCTGGAGCGTGCTCAACCGCGAAGGAGAAAGCCAGGACGCCATCGACGTGGCTGACTCGCAGGTGTTTCCCATCTCCTGCAAGATTGCTACGGACAAGTACACCGGACTGTCCGAAGGCGAAAACCGCAGCAACCTCTTCCGCGACGAATACCTGATCCGCCTGCCGGAAACCATCCTGCTGCGCGCCGAAGCCAGATGGCGCGCCGGTGACAACGCAGGGGCGGCTGCGGACATCAACCTGCTGCGCGCACGCGCCAAATGCAGTTATATGGTGCAGGCCTCGGACGTCGGTCTCGAACTGATTCTCGACGAACGCGCCCGCGAACTCGTCTACGAGGAAACGCGCTGGAACACCCTGCTGCGCATGGGCGGCACGGTGGCCGTAGAGCGTATCAAAAAGTACTCCTACTGGGACGACCCGCGCGCGACGCTGACGAAGAACTTCAACCTCTGGCCGATTCCGCAGACCGTGATCGACACGAACAAGGACAGGCCGATGGCGCAAAACCCGGGTTGGAACTGATCAATCTGCGAAACATCGACGGTAGATTATAAATAAATTGTACCGGAAACCGGCTTGAGCGCCGGAATTTCCGGTACAATTACAGAATCATGCCGAATATAGTATAAATATATAGAACAGTTTATTTTTCTGTGTTTTAAGCTAATATTCAATTTTAGTTATACGAATATGAAAACATTTGGTTTTTTTTTGATGATGACCGCATTCTTACCGTTCGCCGGTTGCAACAAAGCGGTTAACAATGCAATTGACGGGGATTTGCCGGCGGTCGATTACAAACATTTAGTCGATAATTTCAAATCGCCGGACGCTCGCTACGGCGTAGACTGCTGGTGGTGGTGGTTGAACGGGAATGTGACGAAGGAGGCGATTACCAAAGACCTGGAAGCGATGAAATCACGGAATTTCTACGGCGCAATGATTTTCGACGCCGGAGGACACAATCAGCGCGGGAATAACGCGATACCGGACGGGCCGCTGTTCGGCTCGGACGAATGGCTCGATTTGTTTGTCTTCGCTCTGGACGAAGCAAAAAGATTGGGTCTGGAAATGGGTTTTAATATCCAGAGCGGCTGGAATCTGGGCGGTCCACCCGTTACGCCGCAGTATGCAGCCAAGCAACTGACTTTCGCCGAAACGAAAATCAGCGGCGGCGCTACCGTAAGTGTTTCATTAGAAACGCCGCGTACGCACAAAGGTTTTTATCGGGATATTGCCGTACTTGCGCT
>JAIRLL010000332.1 GCA_031259505.1 Tannerella sp. | reverse complement strand
CGTAGATGCCATTGTTGCAGGCAACGGCATCCGGCGTCATTGCGAGGTACGAAGCAATCCAGCGGGCTGATAATAAGCAAATAACGAAACATGTCATTGGTAGGCACGAAGCAATCCAGCGGGATGACAGTAAGCAAATAACGAAACATATCACTGATAGTTTCCGAAGCAGACTTTTATAAACTGATTCAAGTTTCCCGCCTGTTTTATCCGTTCATCGCCCTGCGGAGCCGTGTGATAAAATCGGCGGCTTCGTCCCTCGTCAGGCAGAGCGGGGGGAGGAGGCGGACGGTATTCGTGCCGGCCACGCCGGTGAACACCCGTTCTTCGAAAAGCAGCCTGTTGCGCAGCGCCTTGACGGGTTCGTCAAAGTCGATGCCGATCATCAGTCCCTTACCGCGTATTTCGCGGATGCCGGCGATCTGTTTCAGTTCGTCCTGCAGGAAAGCGCCGACGCGGGCGGCATTTCCGACAAGCTGTTCCTTTTCCATGATGTCGAGCACGGCGATGGCCGCTGCACACGCGAGGTGATTGCCTCCGAACGTGGTGCCCAACATGCCGTGGAAGGGTTTGAACATCGGACTGATAAGCGCCGCGCCCATCGGGAAGCCGTTGGCTATGCCTTTGGCCACGGTGATGATGTCCGGGCGGATGCCGGCGTGCTGATGGGCAAAGAATTTTCCGCTGCGTCCGTACCCCGACTGTATTTCGTCCAGAATCAGGCAGACGCCGTACTGCGTGCAGAGGGCGCGCAGCGATTTCAGAAACTCGTCGGCAGGCAACTGTATGCCGGCTACGCCCTGTATCCCTTCGATAATGACCGAGGAAACGTCGCCTTTCTTCAGTTCGTCTTCCACCAGTTCGGGTGCATTGAATGGCAGGTAGGTGGCGGGAAAGCCTTCGTTGACGGGAGCGATGATGGCCGGGTTGTCCGTCACGCGGACGGCGGCGGATGTGCGTCCGTGAAACGATCTTTTGAACGTCACCACGCGCTTCCTGCCGTTGTGAAACGATGCCAGCTTCAGCGCGTTCTCGTTCGCCTCGGCGCCCGTGTTGATCATAAACAGTGAATAATCGTCATATCCGCTGGCTTTCCCCAGTTTGTCTGCCAGCTTCTGCTGAAGGCTGTTGACGACCGCGTTGGAATAAAATCCCAGCCGGCACAACTGTCCGGTGATGGCGTTCACATACGCAGGATGGCTGTGCCCTACAGAAATGACGGCATGACCGCCGTACAGGTCCAGATATTCGTTGCCTTCGGCATCCCAGACGCGGCAGCCTTCGCCTTTGACGATTTCGATATCGAAACGGGGATATACATCAAACAGTTTCATGTCAAATTATTTATAAATTGTGTGAGCCGACGGAGCGGGGCTGTTCAGAAAGCGCTGGGCTTCAGGTGCAGTCCGACCGTCTCTTCGAGGTTAAACATCAGGTTCATATTGTGCACGGCCTGTCCGCTGGCGCCCTTGAGCAGGTTGTCGATGACGGACGTGACGAGCAGCATGTCGCCCTTTTTCTGCAAATGCAGCAGGCATTTGTTGGTATTTACGACCTGCTTCAGGTCGGGCGAACGGTCTGCGACGAACGTAAACGAGTGGTCGCCGTAGTAGTCTTCGTATATTTTCTGCAGTTCGTCCGGTCCGACCTTGCAGCGGGTATAGACCGTGGCAAAGATTCCCCGCGAGAAGTTGCCCCTCACGGGAATAAACCATATTTCGTGATGAAAGCTTCGCTGCAGCTTTGTCAGCCCCTGCCTTATTTCGTCCAGATGCTGGTGGGCGAAGGGTTTGTAGATGGAGACGTTGTCGTTGCGCCAACTGAAGTGCGACGTGTCCGACGGTTTGACGCCGGCTCCCGTCGAGCCGGTGATGGCGTGGACATGCACGTCGCCCGTCAGCATCAGATGCTTCGCCAGCGGCAGCAGCGCCAGTTGGATGCAGGTGGCAAAGCATCCCGGATTGGCGGTATAGCGGGCTGCGCACGTGGCGCGCCTGTTCAGTTCGGGCAGTCCGTAGACGAACTGATGGTCGGGCGAGGCGAGGCGGTAGTCGGCGCTCAGGTCGATGACTTTCAGCTTTTCGGGCAGCACGTGGCTCTCCATGAATTTGACCGTGTCGCCGTGCGCCGTACAGCAGAAAAGCACGTCGATTTCGTTCAGCGGGACGGCGTGCGAAAAGCGCAGATCCGTTTCGCCGTACAGTCCCGCGTGCACGTCTGTCACCTTGTTGCCCGCATTGCTGTTGCTGTTTATGAAGACGATTTCCACATCGGGATGATTGATGAGCAGCCGTATCAGTTCACCTGCCGTATATCCCGCGCCGCCGATTATTCCTGCTTTTATCATAATGAATGAATTTTGAATTTTAACTTACTCCCCTTTTATGCTGTAATAGGTTTTCATCTGGTTGCCGAGTATTCGGGTAAAGCCTTTCACGTCGTCGGCCGTCCATGCTTTCTGTTCTTCGCCGTAGACGCCGAACTCGCTTTTCATCAGGTCATACGGGCTTTCGATGCCTGTCAGGGTGTAGTGGTAGGGGCGGAGTGTGAGGAAGACGCGCCCCGTCACGCGCTGCTGCGTGCTTTGCAGGAAGGCTTCCATGTCGCGCATGACGGGTTCGAGATACTGCGCTTCGTGCAGAAACATGCCGTACCACGTGCCCGTCTGGTCTTTCCAGTACTGTTGCCATTTGGTCAGCGTATGTTTTTCCAGCAGCCGGTGCGCATTGATTATCAGCAGCGGTCCGGCGGCTTCGAAGCCCACGCGCCCCTTGATGCCGATGATGGTGTCGCCCACATGCATGTCGCGCCCGACAGCCCAGCGCGAGCCGATGGCTTCGACCCGGCGAATGGCGTCGGGTTTGCTGTCATACGTTTCGCCGTTCACACCGCATATCTCGCCCCGCTCGAAGTCGATTGCGAGCGCTTCGCTCCCCTCGGCGCGGAGGGGCGACGGATAGGCGGCTTCGGGGAGCGTCGTGTCCGACGACAGGGTTTCTTTTCCCCCGATGCTCGTACCCCACAGCCCCTTGTTGATGGAATATTCCATCCTGGCGAAATCGGCGACGTAGCCATGCTCCTTCAGATAGCTGATTTCGTATTCGCGGCTGAGTTTCATGTCGCGCGTGGGGGTGATGATTTCCATTTCCGGCGCCAGCACGTCGAACGTCAGGTCGAAGCGCACCTGATCGTTTCCCGCACCGGTACTGCCGTGCGCGACGGCGTCCGCGTGTATCTCCTTCGCATAGCGGATGATGGCCAGCGCCTGAAAGATACGCTCGGAACTGACGGAGATCGGATAAGTCCCGTTACGCAATACGTTGCCGAACACCATGTACCTGATGCTCTTTTCGTAATACTCCTGTTCGATATTCAGGGTGACGTGTTTTACCGCACCCAGTTTGCAGGCGCGCTCTTCGATAGCCCGACATTCGTCCCCGTCGAAGCCGCCGGTGTTGGCCAGCGCCGTATACACTTCGTAACCTTTCTCTCTGGATAAATACATTGCGCAGAAAGAGGTGTCTAATCCACCGCTGAATGCCAGAACAACTTTCTTTTTCATTTGAATATAGTGTATTATTTAATGTGAATCTTTTTACTTTCTGTTTTTTGTTCTCGGCCTTTTGCCGGACAGCGTCCTGTACTTTTTCTCCCCCGCCAGGCAGCGCATGTCGGCAGGATCGAAAAGCATCGCCGTACAGATGCAGTAGCGGCGGTTCGTGCGCGCCAGCACGTCGCTGTTGACGCATCCGTTGCATCCGTGCCAGAAGGCTTCGTCGTCCGTCAGCTCGCCGAAAGTCACCGGGAAATATCCCAGTTCGGTATTCAGTTTCATCACGGCGCTGCCCGAGGTGAGGCTGAACAGTTTCGCTTTCGGCCAGCGCAGCCGCGCGAGGTCGAATGCCGCATGTTTGATGCGTTTTGCCAGTCCCTGATTGCGGAATTTTTCGGTGACAATCAACCCCGACGTAGCCACAAACTGCTTGTTGCCCCACGATTCGATGTAACTGAATCCGGCGAACTCGTCGCCCGCGAGCGCAATGATGGCTTTGCCTTCCTTCATTTTCTGCACCACGTAGTCGTGCGAACGGCGGGCGATTCCCGTGCCGCGAACTTCGGCTGCCTTTTCTATGGTCTCCAGAATGATGCCGACATATTTCTCGTGACTGTCATCGGCTACCATTACATCAATATCTGTTTTTTCATTCATTTCAATTCGTTTTCAAAGACATGCATAATAACTCATACCGGCGTCGCCTGACGGATGAAAGGCGCCAGCGCCGCCGTGACTTCTTCGCGGGAGTAGTCGTCGCGCGGGATGACCAGTATCGTGTCGTCGCCCGCGATGGTGCCGAGAATTTCGTCCAGTGCATGTGCGTCAATGTCGGATGCAATCCCCATGGCGTAACCCGGACGGGTTTTGATTACGGCAAGGTTTCCGGAGAACTCGATTCGCAGGGGGCAGGGAGCAGTTGTTTCGCCTGCAGCCGGCGCCGTTTCCGGCAATGTATATACGTAGAGGTCGTTCGTGTCATGCCGCTTGATGATTTTCAACTGCTTTATGTCGCGCGACAACGTGGCTTGCGTCACATTGTATCCTCTGCCGCATAGCGATTTGAGCAAGTCGTCCTGACTGCGGATGATTTCCTTCCGCAGTATATCGCAAATGATCTGAAACCGTCGTTCTTTCGCATTCATGTCCTGTATAAGTATTCAAAAACGCGGCAAATCTACGCCTTTATTTCGAATAAATATGCGTTTCGGCCTGTTTTTTTGCGAACATGCAAGGAAAAGATTCAAATATTCCAGGATTCCAGGATTTCCCGGCAGAAATGTCTTATATGCAAACACGCCTGTTTATCCCGCGCGCAGTATATTTTGCAGTAAAAAACTTTGATACTCCAAAAATAAAGCATAGTTTTGTGAATCGGTTTTGCGGCTGTCCGGCATGTACGGTAAGGACGGGGCAGACGGTAATCATATTATTTTAAAACATATAACGAATAGAAATGAACAATTGGTTTGAATGTAAAGTGTCATACGACAAGGCGGAAGGCGGAGGGATGCCGAAGAAAGTCACCGAGCCGTATCTGGTAGACGCCCTGTCTTTTACCGAAGCCGAAGCGCGGATCATAGAAGAACTTCGCCCTCAGGTTTCGGGTGAATTTACGGTAGTAGACATCAAAAGGTCGCGGCTGCGGGAGTTGTTTTTCAACGTGAACGGAGACCGTTACTATAAGGTAAAAGTATTGATCGAATCGCTGGACGACGGCCCTGAAAAGAAAACTGCCGTGCAGATGCTGGCGCAGGCGACGACCGTCAGAGAGGCGCTCGACGTGGTGGATACAGGCATGAAAGGCTCGCTTGCCGGCTACGAGATTGCTTCGGTCACGGAAACGGCGCTCGTCGACGTATTCCCCTTTTCACCGGAAACAAAAGAGACACGGGCTGTTACGCTCGAATCGGCTGAGCAGGAATGAGCATCGCTCAAAACATAGCGCGCATCCGGTCGACGCTGCCCGACGGCGTTACGCTGGTTGCCGTGTCGAAGTTTCATCCGTCGGAAATCATCCGCAAGGCCTACGATACCGGACAGCGCATTTTCGGCGAGAGCCGCGTGCAGGAACTGACGGCCAAACGGCCGCTGCTCCCGCCCGACATCGAATGGCACTTTATCGGGACGTTGCAGACGAACAAGGTGAAACAAATCGCGCCGTTCATTTGCATGATTCACAGCATCGACTCCGCCGGCCTGCTGAAAGAAGTCGACAGGCAGGCGGCCAAATGCCATCGTACGATTCGCGTGCTGCTCGAAATCCATATTGCTGAAGAAACATCCAAACACGGTTTTACGATGGACGAATGCCGTACGCTTCTGAGAGAGGGAATGGCTTCTGCCTGCCCGAACGTCTGCATTGCCGGACTGATGGGTATGGCCACTTTTACGGACAGCATGGAGCAGGTCGGACGGGAGTTTAAACGCCTGCGCACATTCTTCGAAGAGATAAAAAACGACTGTCCGCCAGGCGAATTTTTTACCGAACTGTCCATAGGCATGAGCGGAGATTATCTGACGGCCGTCGCAAACGGAAGTACGATGGTGCGAATCGGCTCGGACATTTTTGGCGAACGGCTCTATTGATTACGCTGTATTTCACAGGAGAGCATGATTATTAAAACACAATATTGTCTGTCACATAAAAATAAATATCAATGAATACGGAAACGAAATATGCGGGACTGACGCTGCGCAATCCGCTGATAGCAGGCAGTTCGGGGTTGACGAACAGCGCACAGCGCAACAGGGCGTACGAGAAGGCGGGCGTCGGCGCTATTGTACTCAAATCGCTGTTCGAAGAACAAATAGAAATGGAGAGCGACATGCTTGTGCGAACTTCGGATTTTCCCGAAGCGGCAGATTATGTGGCCGGCTACGTGAAAGCTCATCAGTTTGAACAATACGTCTCACTGATCGAAGAGACGAAAGCGCTGTGCACCATTCCGGTGATTGCCAGCATCAACTGTCACAAGGCGGGGGCGTGGGCCGAATATGCCGGACAGTTGGAAAAGGCAGGCGCCGATGCGCTGGAACTGAACGTGTTCTACCTTCGCACAGAGCCGAACGATACGCGAAGCGACGACGCAGCAGATTTGTACGCAACCATCCTCAAAAACGTAAAAAAGGCGGTATCGATTCCCGTCATCATGAAAATCGGGAAATATTTCAGCAACATTCCCGCGCTTGTAAGCCGGCTGAAGTCGGCGGGAGCGAACGGCGTAGTTTTGTTCAATCGCTATTATCAGCCGGATATCGACATAAACAGGATGCAGGTCGTGTCCGGCAAGGTTTTCAGCAGCCATTCCGACCTGAGCGATACGCTCCGCTGGACGGCTTTTGTTTCGGGCAGGGTGCCGGACATATCCATCGCCTCGTCGACCGGCGTGCACGACTGGGAAGACGTCGTCAAATGTCTGCTCGCAGGCGCTTCGGCCGTCCAGCTTTGCAGCGCTATTTATCTGCACGGCTCGGAAATCATTCCGCAGATGCTCTCCGGTATCGAAGAATGGATGACGCATAATAAATTCCTGTCGCCAAAAGAATTTATCGGCAAACTGAGTTTTACCCAGGCAGAAAATCCTTCCTTCTACGAACGCGCACAGTTTATGAAGTACTTTTCGGACAGGGATTGAGAGGAGTGCGACACCGCGGGAGAGTTCCTTTACTTTGTCCACGAATTACACGAATTTACACGAACTGACATGAGAAAATTCGTGTAAATTCGTGTAATTCGTGGACATATATAAAGGTACTGCCGGAAAAGGCCTGAAAAACCCACGTCACGTACCCGGGAAAAATGCGCTCACATTCAGAAAGCCCCGCAGGAGTGCGGCTCGACGGAGCACGTTCCCCCTCGTGAGAGGGTGCGGCGCGCTCCGTCATGCCGTACACGCGAATCAGTAGTCTTTGTATCCCGGATTCTGCACCAGGTTTACGTTCACTTCCAGTTCGCGTTTCTGGAAGGCGTAGACCAGACGCTCCTGCGTCACCTGGAAGGCCGTGGGGAGAATCTGCGGGTCGAGCGCTTTCATCCGTTCGCCGAAAGCCGTCATGACGCTGACGGCCTGTCCGGTGCGTATCAGGTCTGTCCAGCGGTGATTTTCGAATGCCAGTTCGTGTCGCATTTCGTCGGAAACCTGCTGTTTCGTGACGGAGGTCAGGGCGGGCAGTCCGGCGCGGGCGCGCACCTGATTGACGTAGGGCAGCGCTTCCGCGTTCTTGCCCTGTTCCACCAGACATTCGGCCAGCAGCAGCAGCACGCCGCCATAACGATAGACGGGGAAGTTGTCGCCCGTCCGCGAGGCATAGTTATAGGGCGGATGATAGTACTTTTTCACGAAATAGCGGAAAGCCTTCTCTTCGGGGACGGTATATCCCTTTGGTTCGGCAAGGCGTTCGAAGGTGAACTGCTCCTGCACGTCCGTCCCTTCGGCCACGGCAATGGATGCCGACAGACGCCTGTCGCCCTCTTCGTACGAATCAATCATCTCCTGCGTGGGCACGCTCCATCCCCCGCTGGTACCGGCATAGTTGGCGGCCTGAATGCCCATCAGCAGGTCGTTGTTGCTGCATTTGGGAATCTGACGCCAGGTCAGGTCGTTGTGCTGCCCGCCGTCGCCGTCGAGATACTGGATTTCGAAAATGGATTCCTTTCCGTTCTTGTTACCCAGGCTGTAGATGTCGGCGTAGTCTTCTTCGAGCGCGTAGTTCATGCGGGTGACGTCGAGCAGGTCCTGCTCCGCTTTGGCGTATTCGCGGGCGGGTTTGGACATGTATGCGTAAGCTCTCAACACTTTTGCGGCGCCAAGGGTAGCCCTTCCCGACTGCGGAAAGGAGGTTGCGGCCGGTATGCCGAGCGTGACGGATTCGCTCACGTCGGCGATAATCTGGTCGTACACGGCCTCAACGGTGGAGTTGGGCAGGAACGATTCTTCTTCGTTGGTCACCTCGTGAAGCATCAGCGGCACAGGCCCCCAGTGAGTCGCCAGGTCAAAGTAGAAGAAGGCGCGCAGGAAGAGCGCCTCGGCGCGCACTTTCGTCTTTTCGGCGTCGGTCAGTTCCGAGGCGTCCAGGCGGTCGAGCAGGGTATTTACGCGCGAGATGCCGGAATAGAGTTCGTTGTAGCGGTTGTTGATCCAGTTGCCGGTCGTTTCGTCGTCGAGAAACAGACCGATTACTTCGGTGGTCAGGTACGGCCCGCGGTCGCCCGAATAGCGGGTGAAGTGGGCATTGTCCGAACGCATCTCGTCCATGATCATACCGTTTGCGGTCATAGTGCGCACACGCTGGTAGGCGCCCATCAGCGCCTGTTCGAAATGCGCCGGGGTTTTGTAAAACGTGTTCGACGAGACGGACGTTTCGGGATAGATTTCCAGAAAACTGTCCGAACAGGAAACAAAGGGAAGAATCCCTGCAATGGCAATGAATAATATTATCTTTTTCATATTGCTAATCATTTAAAATTAAAACTTCAGGTTTACACCCACGCTGAAAACCCTCGCCGTGGGATAGGAACTGACGTCGACACCCTGGCGCAGTCCGTCGGAACCGTTGCTGTTTACTTCCGGATTTATGCCTGTATAGTTGGTCAGCGTCAGAATATTCTGTCCGCTGAGGAACAAGCGCAGGCTGTTGATGTACGGATTCACCTTGAAGGGGACGGTATATCCGAGGGTAAGGTTTTTCACCATCAGGTACGAGCCGTCGGACACCCATCGGGTGTTGTTGTAGCGGAAGAGTTCGGTCGTCCCTGCGCGGGTACGCGGGATGTTGCCCTTTCCGGGATTGCTTTCCGAACGCCAGCGCTCGGCTATCTCTTTGGTTACGTTGAACACGCCGTCGATATTTTCCGTCCATTCCAACTGGTCGTCGATGATGTCGCCACCCACGGATCCGGCTATCACGATGCCGGCGTCGAACTGTTTGTACGAAAATTCGTTGGTGATACCGTAGATGAAGTCGGGATTCGGGTTGCCGATAAACGTCCGGTCGCTCATGTCGATGATATTGTCGCCGTTCAGATCTTTCATCCGCACGGTGCCGACCATCGAAGAGGTATGTTTCGGCCCGGCTTCGTATTCGGCCTGCGTCATGAACACGCCGTCGTAGATGTATCCGTAGAACTGTCCGAGCGGCTGACCGACTTCCGTACGGTTATAGTCGCCCTGATTGGAATTTCCGCCGATGGGCGTATCGTTCGTCCCCAGCTTGACGGCCTTGTTGCGGTTGAAGGTAATGTTCAGATTCGTATTCCACTTGAATTCACCCACCAGATTGCGCGTTTCCAGTCCGAACTCATGTCCCCAGAAATGGAACTCGCCGATATTGGAGCGGATAGTCTCGAAACCGGCCTGTCTGGGGATATCAATATTGTAGAGGAAACCGTCGGTCTTCTTCCAGTAATAGTCGTAGACGAAGAAGATGCGGTCGTTGAACAGTCCCAGGTCAAGCCCGAGGTCGTACTGTTCGGTCGTTTCCCACGTGAGCGCGTTGTTTCCGATGCGGCTGGGCGCACGTCCGGCGGCAATGGAGTTGTTGATGACGTAGTTGGCGGAGGTGACTTCCGGAATCCATTCGTAGTTGCCGATTTCGTAGTTGCCTAATTTCCCGTAGCTGCCTCTGACCTTCAGGTAGCTCAACTTGTCAATATCGGACAGGAACGCCTCGTCGGAGGCAATCCATCCGAGCGAGACGGAAGGGAAGTTAGCCCATTTGCTCAGAGGCCCGAAACGCGAGCAGCCGTCGCGACGGAACGACGCCGAAAACAGGTATTTGCCCATGTAGTCGTAATTGAATCGCGCCAGATACGAAATCATTGACCATTCGCCTTTCCCGCTGTCGTCGCCTGCGTCGGCCACCCGGCTGGATGCAGCCGTGAACCATGCCACTTCGTCGTCGGGATAGTTCGAGGCGTTGATTCGCGCCCTTTCGTCCGCCGTCTTCTGCGTGGTATAACCCAGCAGCATGTCGACATGGTGTTTGTCGGCAAAGGTTTTGTCGTAGTTCAGGGTGTTTTCGACCAGCCAGTTCAGATGTTTGCGGGTATCGTAGCGTCCGGTTGCGGGATTGGGCGGAGCCGAGAACATGCCTCCGTTGGCGATGGAAGGCACCCATTC
>JAIRLL010000173.1 GCA_031259505.1 Tannerella sp. | reverse complement strand
CCTTCGCAGGAAGGTCTTTACCGGCACTACAAGGCGCTGGCGGAAGTCACGCCCCTGCCGCTCGTATTATATAATGTACCCGGACGCACGGGCGTAAACATGACGGCGCAGACCACGCTCCGCATCGCCGGCGAATTTGACTGCGTAATCGCCGTCAAGGAGGCCTCGGGCAATATTACGCAGATGGACGACATCATCAAGCACAAACCTGCCGGTTTTCAAGTCATATCCGGCGACGACGGTATCACTTTCCCACTGATCGCGCTGGGCGCTGTCGGCGTGATTTCAGTCATAGGCAATGCTTTCCCGCGTGAGTTCGGACGGATGGTCAGGCTGGCGCTGGCAGGCGACTGCGAAAATGCGCGCGTGATGCATTCGTATTTTGCCGAACTCTTCGAACTGCTTATCGTAGACGGCAATCCCGCCGGCGTGAAGAGTATGCTGAACATGATGGGATTCATCGAGAACAGACTGCGCCTCCCGCTGGTGCCGACGCGCATCCCGACTTACGAAAAAATCCGCGAAGTGCTGCAAAAACTGAACATCAAATGCTGAATCACAGCTATCTGTTGTTCAGATAACTTGATATGATCACCATTTTCATATAGTCACCGTCTTTGCGTATCTTCAGTCCCGACGGTGCAAGGTAATGACTGAGCCCCGTGGTGTAGGTGTAGCTGCTGCTGTATCCCGTGCTCACGCCGGTAGAACGGCTTACGGGAATGACCAGCAGCCGCAAATCTTCATCGGGATTGACGGCCACGTGATAGACCAGCAGGTTCGACAGGCTGGGAAATGGATAGACGCGTCCCGATTCGTCGTATCCGACCGACGAAGAGCCGGAATAGGTCGAGATATACGACGTGACGCTGTTCTCAATATTTCTGTTTTCGAAAAATGTCCCTATTGAATCTTCCGGAATCAGCAGCAGGTAGGGCGGCGGCGTCAGCGCATACAGCCAGTCTTCCTGCGGCATGTATTTCAAGTTCATCGACACGTAGTTGACGACGCGGTTCTCGATTATTTTGCTGATTTCGACGGAGGGAATGACGAGGCGCGTAAATATGCCCGCAGGCGTCTTCAGATAAGTGCAGTCGTCGTTGTCTTCAAGCAGTTGTTCCGTATTCGCGTTCTGGAAACGGTTCAACTGGATGACGTCCTTGCTGACGTTGAACACCTCGCCCGTATAGACGACTGAATCCTCTCCCGCACTGCTTTGCAGCGTATAATGATAATATATCCTGAGTTGCGTACTGTTGACGTAAAGAATGTTGCCGCTGCCGTAGTCTGTCGTGATGTGGAATCCGGGGAAAAACCGGTTGAACGCCTCCTGGTTATCGAACGACGACGGATTGCCGATCGTCTCGTCGTATATCCTCTGCCCCCATTCGACGGGAAGCGGGAAGGTATGCAGCCACAGGTAACTGCCGGTTGTGGTCGAATCGACCACTGTGCCGCTCCGCGCCGAATAGGCCTGTGAGGCCAGCGGATTTTGCATGTCGCAAAATGCCGCCGGGTCGACATTGGTATAAAAGTTTTTCGTCAACTGCCGGGTGACGGGATACACCGTTATTTGCATGGGAATGCTCGGATCGCCCTTCCACTGGTCATAATAGAGAGCCAGCAAGACGGAGTCAATCTTTCCGTTATCGGGCATGTGAGCAAAACTGAAACCTTCCTCGCAATAGAACTGGCCGATGTAGTCCGATTTCAGATGCCCGTAGAGCGGGTCGTAAAATTCGCCGAGGAAACCCGAATTGGTTCTGGCGTAGAGCGAGTCGTATTTGACGGTCGAAGCCGCGATTTGAAACGTGTCTGCGTATACCGTAATACTGTCTTCGTCGGGCAGGATACTGTTTCCCACCTGGCTTATCACACCGTCGTCGCAGGCGGCAAGCAAAAGGCAACTGCCGACTGCAACTGTCATATATTGTCCGATATTCATACTGTTCTATAAATTGATAAGAGAATCATAAAGTTCGTTATATATATCTATGTAATTGTCTGCGGATTGATAAGAGACAAACGGTTTTTCGAGTTGCAGGATGAAGCGCTGCACCTCATCGTCGATCCGGGGGCTTCCCTGAATGACGGCGTCGGCAAACCGCACGGCGAGTTTGGTCAGCGCCCGGTGGTCGGGAGGAGCGAGGAATTTCATGTCTTCCTTTGTCGCGCCGTCCTGCATCAGTTTGCTGGCAAATTCATTTCTGAGCGGGCTGCTGAAAGTGTCGTCGTATACGGAATAGATTACCTTTGTCTGCGAAAAACGTAATTCGTCCAGATACATCCGTTTCAGATACAGCGGCGTCAGTGCGGTGAGCCATCCGTGGCAGTGAATCACGTCGGGTATCCAGCGCAGTTTTTTAATGGTTTCGAATACGCCCCGCACAAAGAAGATGGCGCGTTCGTCGTTGTCTTCAAATCCATTGCCGTCTTCGTCTGCAAGCGTTGCCTTGCGATGGAAAAAGTCGTCGTTGTCGATAAAATAAACCTGCATTCGCGCCGACTGAATTGATGCAACCTTGATAATGAGAGGATGGTCTGTATCGTCGATAATCAAGTTCATTCCCTACAGCCTGATGACTTCGTGCAACTGGTTTCGCCGTTCGTTGATACAGCCGTATTTGGGCATAAATGTCCTGATTTCCTTTCCGTGCTCCTGTATACCGTGTGGAAGGTCTCTGCATATTACTGCTATTTCGGAGTCCGGAGAATATGGTGAGATTTCCTGCGTTATGAATAAAACCTTTTTAGCATCCATTCTTTGACTGATGTGTAAATCGACCACAAAGATACTAAAAATAAGTTTCTATTCTCAAAGTGTTTCCAGCATTATAAACATAATTAACATCTCGGCCTGTATATCCGTATTGATTTATTTTGTTGCTTTGCAGTCGATTTTTGCGATTTTCGGCAAACACAAAAAAGTTACAGCAGAATGAGAATTATTGAAACGATACATGATTTAAGAGCATTTCTTGCCGTGGAGCGGCAGGCGGACAGGCGCGTCGGCTTTGTCGCGACAATGGGTGCGCTGCACGAGGGACACTTGAGCCTGGTGAAGGCGTGCGTGGCGGAAAACGACGTTTGCGTGGCCAGTATTTTTGTGAATCCGACACAGTTTAACGACAGGCGCGACCTGGAAACGTATCCGCGTACGCCCGAAAAAGACTGCCGGTCGCTCGAACAGGCGGGATGCGACTGCGTGTTCATGCCTTCGGTTGCGGAGATGTATCCCGAGCCGGATACGCGCGTGTTCGATCTCGGAACGGCGGCGCAGGTGATGGAAGGCGCCTTCCGTCCGGGGCATTTCAACGGCGTGGCGCAGGTTGTCAGTCGCCTGTTCGAGATTGTCGAGCCGCACAGCGCGTATTTCGGAGAGAAGGATTTTCAGCAGATTGCCGTAATCGGGGAGATGGTGCGGCAGTTGGACTTGCCGGTGCGGATCGTGTCGTGCCCGACATTGCGCGAACCCGACGGACTGGCGATGAGCAGCCGCAATGTGCGCCTTACGCCCGAACAGCGTCAAATCGCGCCGCTGATTGCCGCCGCATTAAAAGAAAGTTGTACCTTTGCGCCCGGGAAAAAAGTGCAGGAAGTAATCGACCGGGTGACGGGCACGCTGAACGGGACGCCTCCGCTGCGCGTGGAATATTTCGAAATCGTGGATGCGAAAACGCTTTTACCCGTCCGCAACTGGTATGAACCGGACGACATTGTCGGATGCATCGCCGTCTTTTGCGGCGATGTGCGGTTGATAGACAACGTGCGGTATGGCAAGTTTGTGTAAATTATTATTGTGAATATGTATATCGAAGTCCTGAAATCGAAGATTCATCGCGTCACGGTGACGGATGCAAATCTGAATTATGTCGGCAGCATCACGATCGACGAGAATCTGATGGAAGCCGCCAATCTGATCGAATACGAAAAGGTGCATGTACTGAACAACAACAATGGCGAACGTTTTGAAACGTACGTCATCAAGGGGGCGCGCGATTCGGGCACGATATGCCTGAACGGAGCGGCTGCCCGCCGCGTGCAGCCCGGCGACATCGTCATCATCCTGTCGTATGCGCAAGTCGACCACGTGAAGGCGCGGACGTTTCGCCCGGCCATCGTCTTTCCCGATACGGCTACCAACCGGCTGAAATAATCACGGCAAGGCCTGATGTCCGTACGGACAAACAGAGAGAGGGGGCGACGGTAATGGGCGCCCCCTTTTTTACGGAACCGCACATATATATATATTAATGTATAAGAACAGAGACATACTGAAAGTTTCCTTTCCGATTTTCCTGAGCCTGCTGGCGCAGAATATCATCAACGTAACCGATACGGCCTTTCTGGGCAGGGTCGGCGAAGTGGAACTGGGCGCTTCGGCAATGGGCGGGCTGTATTATATCTGCGCCTTCACGATTGCGTTCGGATTCAGCGCTGGCGCGCAGATCGTCATCGGGAGGCGTAACGGCGAGCGACAGTTTGCCGCCGTCGGGCCGGTACTGCTTCAGGGTATCATCTTTCTTGTTGCGCTTGCCGTGCTGATGTTTTTCCTTACTCTGCGGACGGGCGGCGGGCTGATGCGGTGGCTGATCTCGTCGGATATTGTGCTGGATGCGACAATAGATTTTCTGGACATACGTGCTTACGGTTTTTTCTTCTCGTTCATCAACGTGATGTTTCGCGCGTTCTTTGTGGGGATTACGCGCACGAAGGCGCTTACGTTCAATGCAATTCTGATGTCGCTGGCAAACGTCGCGCTGGACTGGCTGATGATATTCGGACACGGCGGCTT
>JAIRLL010000201.1 GCA_031259505.1 Tannerella sp. | reverse complement strand
GTCAGGATTGTTCACGCCGTCGCCGGTATTACCCATATAATAGATGTAGTATTTGCCGTTGAAACGGTGCACCGTCGGCGTATGCACACAAAGACCGTCCCAGTAATCGGCGCCTCTTGCATTAAGAGCAATATCGCGGAACTTGTATGGACCGAACAAGTCGTCAGCGACGGCATGCGCCACCTCCGAATGTGTAACCCAAGCCGAAAAACCATATTTTTTCAGCCAGCGCGAGTAAAAAACATGATATTTCCCGTCATCAGAGCGTACCGGCGAAGCGCCCCAGACGTAATAATCGTCTTCAGTTAGAATGGATTTCGACGATACCGAAGCAATCATCGCAGCAAGATTCAATGACCCACATTCCGGTTTCTTTTCAGAGGAGTTACACGAACACAATAACCCTGCTATCAGAATATTATAAATAAAATATTTCATGAGTATTATAAACATTAAGTATTAAATGCCTGAAAACCAAACAGCGAGACCGGCACATTGGCGTGTTCACGGGTAAGGTGGAGTGTCAGCGAACGGGTTGTCAGCGGTTTTTCCAGCCAGATTTCGACCCGCGAATGGCGGTTGTCGAGACATTCGTATACCGTTTTTCCGGCATCATCGGTTATATGATACTTTTGAACGCAGAATGGCATGACGTCTTCGGGATGCCCCATAAGGCACGATTCCATTGCGTGGTCGAAGTCAGAATCAAACCAGAGGACAATACGATTAACTATTTTAGCGTCAGACCATTCACAACGCAAAGTTGGGACGGTATCGTTCAAAGGCGCCACCCAGGCGTTGGTAGAATCGGCGGCGGGGCGGAAAATACCCGACAACAGATTGGCAGCCTCAAAACTGTGGATCGCAGGCGAAGCTTTGAGTGCCAAATTCCTGCCGCCCGGGCGGCGTTCTGGCGGATAGTAAGGCACTTTTTCAACTCCATATTTGTCGTCTTGTTTCTGCGTCCGGCTGTAGAAAAGCGACAATACGCCGGTCAATCGAACGTCGGATTGCTCAACAGATACTTTTTCGTTTTTGTTAAGTACAACAAGCACATATTGCGGCGTTTTAAGTTTCTGTTTGAAATCAACTGTCAGTGAGGATATTCCCGAAGGCACGGCAACAGTTTTGGTAGCGAGCAGCACATCAGGAGTATAATTGCCCGGTTTTGAGGTATAAAACAGGTCTGTTTTGACTTCTGCCGCTTCCGATGCTTTGATGGAAAAAGTCAGAACAGGCGTCTTTCCGGCAGTCAGCGGCAGTAGCATGGCGGTGTTGCGATTAAGAGCGCGCCACTGACTGTTGCCCGGCAATTCCGACAGTTCGTAAGTAGCCGACGGAATGATTTTTGCCGATTTAACCAAATCCGGCGTTTCGGTCAGGCGGATACCCGGTATGTATTGCCCTGCCTGCATCAGTTGTTGCTGAAGCTCGGGGACATATCCTTTTTCAAACACTTCGCGAGGCGACGACAATTTGTTTTTGAGCATGATTCCTGTTGCCAGCGCCGCCGCCTGCGAGCAGAGCGTACCGGTAGAGATGACGCGCGTAGAGCCGAAAGCGACATGTGACGCGCTCGTCAAACGCCCGCCGATAAAGAGATTTGAGATGTTTTTGCTGTATATGCAGCGGTAAGGTATGGTATAAATCCCCTTGTTGTGATACTGCGTACAGCCTGGGTAGGAACTGTAAACACCCTTTGCGGGATGCAGGTCTATGCCCCAGCCGCCGTAAGCGATGGCGTCGTCGAAATGAGTCTGATACGCTACATCCCACTGTTTGAGGATATAATCACCCTCAAAGCGGCGGCTTTCGCGCTTGCCCGGAATCGTGCTGACCCACTCAAGCGTCAAATTATCAACATCTTTAAATTTACCGGAGTTTTTGATATAATCCCACACACCATAGACAATACGCCAGAGTTCTTCCTTAATCTTTTCAGATTCAAATACATGATCGAGGTCGTCGCCCCATTCAAGCCACCACAGGCGGCAGCCGCTCGAATCGCGATGTATATCCTTGAATCGCGGCACTTTAGAAGGTATGTCTTTCAATGCGAAGGCAGGCGCAACGTATTTGACGGGGTGATCGACTTCCTTGCTGTAGAAATACATCGAATGACCAAGCAGTTTGCCATAGTCGTCAGGCATGATGAATTTTTCGCCAAACTCTTCGCCTTTCTCTGCACCGACACGGAAAGCTGCCCCCGACAGGAAGCCCACGATGCCGTCGCCCGAAGTATCGCAAAAGAACGGAGCGCTGATTTCATAATGAGTACTGTTTTGGCTGTTGAACGCAAAAACTTTGCCGATACGGTCGGGAGCGCTCATCTCGATGTTGTGAACGGCAGTGTTGAGCAGCAGCGTGATATTCGGCTCAGCCCATACTTTCTCCAATAGCAGGGCGTCGAAGAAGACAGGGTTGCCTTCGCGGTTGCGGTAGATGTTTTCTACTACAATTTCCTCAAGCACACCACCTTCCCGTGCCCAGCGGGCATTAGTGCCCATGTGGCAGGTAGCGCCGAGAATCCACAGGCGGACTTCACTCGAAGCGTTACCGCCAAGTACAGGGCGGTCCTGTACGAGCGCTACCTTCAGCCCTGTACGCGCCGCCGTAATGGCCGAGCAGACGCCCGCTATACCGCCTCCGATCACGGCATAGTCGACTTCATAGACAATATTTGGGGATTGATGCTGTGCAGCGTTTGCAGGTTGCGTAGCAGCCGGATCGCTTCCGATGCGGCCGGAGGTTGTAGATGGTAGAACTTCCTGATTATCCGACAGTATCGTGGCAGGTAATCCCATCCCTGCTACTGCCATTCCCGATGTTTTGATAAATGAACGACGATTAATCATAATTTTATTATTTCGAGTTTTGTAAGGGTCGAACATTTTCGATCCTTACAGTTTTAGGGGTTTTTCAGTGCATCGAACCATGTTTGAGCGATTTGTTTTGCTCCTGTATCGTTGGTATGTACCTTGTCATCAATGGTATGTATTTTCCAGTCGAATCCAGCCGCCTGATTTACAAGCACAACGCGCGGGTCGTTAAACGCAGAAACCATTGTTGCAAGGCTGTCATTGAGTTCAGGGATGTATGAGTATTTTGGCAATTTTCCGACTTCTATAACCTGCGCCACAAAAATCTTCACATCAGGATTGATATTCAGTATTTTATGCATGATAGACCTGTTGGCGGCAACGATACCTGATACCGGTTTTTCGGTGTCGAAATGATTATGTCCGGCATGAAGCAGTACAATATCAGCAGGATAAATACGATAAATGCTGTCGATTACAGATTCCAGAAATTCCGCCGTACGACCGCCAAAGCCGCAATGTCGCACAGGATTGGCATTGAACGTATTTTCGCGAGGACCGATAAAACCGGCTTTATATCCGGCTGCTGCGAGCATGTCGCGAAGCGGATAGAGATAGGTCTGATGCGTGGCGCCGCCTTCGGTAAGCGAATTGCCCATTCCCATGATTGTTACAAGGCAATCACTCTTTTTTTGATAAACGCGCACATAATCTACTTCCATGAAAGTACCGTCAATGCGATCGGTCACTTCTCCTGCCCATTGAATAACGGCAAGACTGAGCAAAACCGGGGCGGCAGAAAAGCAAAATGAATTTTTTTCGCGGCGTATTTCCTTGCGGTCAAGATAAAAAATAACTTCATTTTCATTCCATTCCAGTCCAAAAACATGATATTCTTTCGAGAAATCAATTGCATCATACTTGATTTCCTTATGATAAGCAGGATGCGTCTGTTTACCTTCCGAATTAATAGAAATATCACTCCAGTTATGAATATTCATGTTCACTTCATTGGGATAATGACCTTCATTGATATCAATTTCAAACCGTTTTCCTGTTTTCGGGTCGGAATCCTGACCGCGTGTCATTATCCAGAACGAGTTGTTTGTACCGGTTTCGGAGGCATATTTATATCGGCACTCGAAATAACCGTATTTAAAAAGCCTTCGCGTCCAAATACTTGCAGAAGTCCAGTCTTGACCGGCGCGCGTTTCTTTGCGATTAACGAGTTTCACGACTCCGTTGCCAACTTCAACATTTTCTTCCCAGCGACTACATAAAATGTGGCTATTCGTGCCGTTTTGCGCTTCCCAGTTCAGCAATAATTCATCCCTGCTGTTGTAATTAAATTCATCCGACCATGCAAGTTTCCATTTATTTCTGTCATCAGGATCAATTGTTTCTTGTGCTCGACAGATTAATAATGTTGCAGGGATACATAAAATAGTTAATAAAAGTCTCATATTATAATTATTTACAATTTGTTATACTTACATTTCCGATTAATCCGGCATCCTGAAGAGACGAATCCGAATTCCAGGTGTTGGCTTGTGAGCACACATAACGCTCGTTTTCAGGCAATCGAAGATCGCCGATAATACGATTGACCGTAACGGCACTGAAACTCCGTCAGGAAATCATCCGTAAAGTTCTGATCACCTGTCTCATAACTGTCCATTACCACCACCTTAAAAGTACTGCGATCGGCAGCAGGGATGCGTTTGAGGATTTGACCTACAAAAGCGTCAAAATGCGCTGTCGCATGCTTACGAGAAGCTTTATCCACTTCCAGACCGGTTGCTTCGGACGAAGCGGGATTGTTGACAACTCCCGTCGGCGTCATTCCCAACCGCATTATAACCCACTCACCTTCAGGAATATCCCATGTTACTATTCCCGTCGCAACGTTAAGACAGGACGAAATATCAATCACTTGCGAACGGTCAACTGATAATGATGTGTCCATCGGCGAGGCGTCCCACATATAGGCATACCATGAATAGTCTTGCGACATTTTAGAAAGTTTTTTTCGGCATAACGCTCTACAACAGGCGCAGCAGACAGAACGACGTCTTCCAGCACGCTGTTTTTCTGTATGTTGCGAAATACGAGTTTGTATTCCTGCGCTTCGACTTCCGGAAATGAAATGGCTATCGGCGCCCTGACGTCGTATCCCTGAATAGGACGGCGATGCGTGCGGTCAATATTGAATTTTCTAACCGTCAGATAATGATCGTTATGCAATATTTGCAATTCACAGTCGGCATACAGATGCTCACCTGGAGCAACCGTCAAACTCCTAACGGCTATCGGTCGCGGCAAAACAAGGCTGAAAACAGCAGAATCCCCTGTCCCTGAAGCCGAAAGTCCCCCTTTTATATCAAAGCGCCACTGTGAAGCATTCCGAACACGAAACGCCAAGGTTTTAATATCCTGAAAATCATTTACTAACGCCATCATACTGTCGGCAAACCTTCCTTTCGACGGCAGATGTCCATCCACAGCGTCAAGATAAAAATGTACGTCATCGCTATTCTTGACAGGCGGAGCAATGCGTTCCGAAAAATGGACAGGTCCCTTTACAGTCACTTCCGACGCTACCAGAGAGCGCATCGCCTGCGACGGTTTAATCCACGGTCCCCCTGCCTGACTCCAGCCGGGAGAGTTGAAAATACCGATTTCGATATCAAGTTCGGCAGCCGTTTTCAAAGCCGTATGCAATACATCCCACCATTCGTCCGACATGAATTTGAGATTGCCGTAAGGCGGGCAGGGATGTTGCCAGTCGCCGTAAGGATACGACAGTTTGCCCATATTGCCGATAAAAGCGCGGGTAATACCGGCGTGTTTCATTGCTTTAAGGTATTCAACAACAGCCTCTTTCGAGATATTATCATTGACCCCGTACCAGTAACAGCTTGTACGGACGCTGTCGGGAGGCTCCGCAAAGCCCTTCGCAAGCGTCGCAAAACAGTCGCTGGTATATGACGGCAAAAATACCGGCAACAAGAGGAGTAAAATATATTTTTTCATACTGCAAAAATATATGAATTACACGGAAAAATGCAAATAATCCGTGTAATTCATGTGAAACAGTAGATTACCATCCGGGATTTTGTCCTAATCCGGGATTGAGCAGCAATTCCTTTTCGTGCACAGGCCACAGTTCATGCTTGCCGGGAGTGAACATACGTGTTTCGACGATACGATAATCGGAAGATATATGAGGCTCATAATTCTGATAATCATATACCGGTTCGCCGTTTTCGTCGAACTTCACATCCGGCCAGTCGGTGACGGCACCTTTAAATGGGCGTCCCAACAGTGGGCGGTTGAGGTATGTAGTCGCCCATCCCCATCGTTTAAGGTCGGCATAACGGAATCCTTCCAGTTCAAGTTCGATTTTACGCTCGTGGCGTACTTTGAGTCGCGCCTGGTTTTGGTTTCCAAGGTCGTCAAGCGTAAATGCAGGCATTTTGACGTCGTCGCGGCCTGTACGGATAAGATTCAACGCATCCACGACAGACTGGTCAATCTGATTCAACTCAATCCTGGCTTCGGCATAAGTCAGCAATACTTCTGCATAGCGGCACAGTATAATAGGATAATCGCCTTGAGTATTTTTTGTCGAATAACTTTCATCATTGAATTTCCGGTGATAATAACCCGTAAATGAAGTATATTGCGTAAAAATATAGCAATCTTTATTCTGAACCATCTGACCGGTAGAGTACTGGTAGCACAGGGCGCTGTCAACATGGCTTTCCAGGCGGTAGTCGCCGAAGCGTTCACCCGGTACCACAATACTCAACTTAAGGCGCGGATCGCGGTTCTCAAACGGATGTTCCTTGTCGAACAGCGGCGATTCCGCAATGTTTTTTCCGTCAATACAGTCGTAAGAATCAACCAACTGCTGTGATGGAACGAAAATTGCCCAACCGGTTTCATTTCTGGTCTGAAAATTCTGCGGCAAACTGTGGTACTTGCCGATTACAGAACTGAAATCCAGTCTGAAAAGCACTTCTTTGTTGTTTTCGTCCCACAAGCCGACTGTCACGAACAAATCGCCGTAGCGCGGATAGAGAGCGTATTTGCCAGACGACATGACGGCCTGGGCTGCCTGAGCTGCCACGTCATACATTCCGAAATAGAGTGCATAGCGCGCTTTGTAGGCGTTAGCCACGCCTTTCGTTGCACGGTATTTGTCAGCGCTGGCAGTGTATTCGTCGGGTAACAGGCTGGCCGCCTCGTTAAAATCTTTCATCACCTGGTCAATAATCTGCGCTTTAGGCGTACGGGTCACTTGCATTGCATCCGAAATGAACATCGGTTCCAGGACTAACGGCACATCTCCAAACAGAAACGCCATGCGGGCATAATAAAATGCACGCAAGAAAAGCGTTTCGCCTTTGAATTGTTTGATCTGGGCGTCAGTCAACAGCGAACTCTTTTCTTCAATTACCTGAAGCATTGTGTTGCAACGGCTTATACCCTGATAACTGCGGCTCCAGGTATTGACGATAATACCGTCTTTGTTGTCAAAATCGCCTCTGTCAATCGCATACATACCACGATTGTAACAAATATCGGTCATAAAGTCAAACATGATGGGGAAGTAAATGTAACCGCCGCCGTTCTGTTCGTCTAACAGCTCGTAACAGGCATTCACGCCACGGGTTATTTCAATCGCATTCGTATAGAATGTTTCCTGCGATGGTTTGTCTAACGGATATTTTTCAAGCACATCCGAGCATCCGGCAAGAAGCAGGATGGATGCGGCAAAAGTAAATAATATATATTTTTTCATATCTGTATACTTTTAGAGTTAGAAATTCAAATTAAAACC
>JAIRLL010000180.1 GCA_031259505.1 Tannerella sp. | reverse complement strand
ACAGTCTGCGCAAAAGTAGCGGCAAGCCTTCCGGCGGTCAGAAAGGTCATCCGGGTCACACCCTGTCCATGAGTTCGACACCCGACACAGTAACAGATCATTTTCCGGAACGCTGTACCTGCGGATGCTCTTTGGAAGCAGTATTGGCAAGAGGTCAAACCCGTCGTCAGGCAGTAGATATTCCTCCGGTAAAACCGGAATATACGGAACATCGTTCCCATCACAAAATTTGTCCTGCCCGTCCGGACGAGGTCGGAGGGTTGTAGCAGTCAAGCCCCGTTACACTAAAGATAGTGGCATTCAGTCAAAGATGATGAAGCCTGTCACACTGCTTACAGATGGAAGCGAAAGAAAAAACAGGAAGCACAAAATTGTTCAGTCAAAAAAATAATTGTACTTTTGTGATTCAAGAAAGAGGCATGGGTGAAAATGATACATCAGATTATACATAAATATTTTTTTTATTTCTTTGTATATGTTCTGCTTTTTGGGGTATTACTCCATGATATGATTGAACTGGAAGGTCTGGGTATTGTATCCGACATTGTATTGCCTGCGGCATATGTCGTGTTTCTGCTTTCAGCTAAAGACCGCAGAATCAATTGGGGTATTGCAGTCACGCTACTCATTTCCCTTTTCTACCTTGCATACTCGTTTTTTGTTGCATACAACAGTACGCGTGCCATTGCACTCGATTTTCTGATGCAAGTCAGACCCTACCTGACGTTTTTCATTGTCATGCAGATGATGCATTCTTTTTCCGATTCGCAAAAACGGCTGCTTAAGAAGTTGTCTCTTAGTATGTGGGTGTTTCTTATCCCGCTAAGTATCTACGGATTGATTAATCCGGTTATGTTTGCCGGCATGGTCAGTCAGCCTGTGAGTTATGTGTCAGGCATGGTTATCCTCTCGTTGCTGTATTTGTATTGCAGCGGGTTTTCGCTGAAAGAACGGTTGACATTTTTGCTGATGCTGTCTGTAGGGCTGATTGTCGTGCATGCCCGGTTTTACGGTTTTTTTGTTTTGACATGCGCCATCCTGATATTTTTTTACCGTTCGGATATTTTGCTTTCGAAACTGCGTACAGGCATTGCCCTCGCACTGGTTTTAGGCGTGACGATTTATATTTCCGAGGCGCAAATCTCTGATTATCTGTCAGTCCGACCAGTTGCGGAAAACGACAGCGGCTTTGCGGCGCGCGCTACTCTGTATCAGACGGCCGGAGTTATCCTGAAAGACTTTTTCCCTTTGGGAAGCGGATTTGCCAGTTTCGCCACGCACGCTTCGAAGACGTATTATTCGCAGATATATTCGAATTACGGACTTGGCTCCGTCAACGGTTTGACGCCGCAGGAATGGTTTCCTGTGTCGGATTCCTACTATCCTTCGCTGGCGCAGTTCGGGATTGTCGGGATTGTCCTTTACCTGCTGTTTTGGGCGCATATCGTGTGGCTTGCCTTCTCGAAGCTACGGAAAAAAGATGAAATACACCCATTTGTCGTAGTATTGATTTTGATAAGTTTTGTTTTTATTGAAAATGTATTCGATTCGTTTTTTACCAGTAACAAGGGTGTTTTTATTATGATGTTTTTGGGAATTATTTTTAGCAGGCGCGACGTACCGGCTATTCACCGGCGAAAGAAAAGGCATTTTATTCCTTTGGAAACCACTCGACTGGTGGATGTGGAAAATGCTGTTTCGGACGCGACGTTCAAAAGAGGAAGAGAAAGGGCAGAAGCCGGAGCCGCGAAGAAGACGGGTAAAGAAGGACAAACCGCGGACACGCCGGCGACTGTCGCATCTGTTCCAGCGCCGCCTGCATGTGAACTCGAGTTGCCTGATGCAGCGATGTCTGACGGCAGCGCGGAAGAAGAAAAGGAAGACGAATATGATTACTTCGAGGAGTATTGCGAAGATGAGAGCGATGAGCATGACGGCAAACCGGTGCAGAAGGCGGATGAAAACGAAACAGACCACAGGAAAACAGATATGGAAAAGGAATTTCAGGCAGCGCTGGAAAAAATTAAAGCACACGCTGAAGAAAAACGCCGCCTGCTCAAAGAAAAAGAAGCAGCCGGCGCTGCTAACAGCACTGAAGAAAAAAATGACCCCGAAGCGCGCTTTGATTATATTATTTGAGAAAGAATGTCGAAAAAAAACGAAGATATACTGTACTCGGCATAATTTTGTGAAGTCAGTCCGGATTGCTTCAGGCTACGCCTTCGCAATGACGGAGGCGTGCACCGCGTCATAACTGGCAACCGGCATATTGTATCGGAGCATGTCAAACATGTGCACCCTGCATACAAAAAAATAAACCCTGGATATTCATTCCTTTTCAAACGAGACATGCAGCACGACGAGTTCGGAGTGCGTGCCGATGCGGAAAGGCGGGCCGGCGAAACCGATGCCCGACGTCACGTAGAATTGCGAGTATCCCTTGCGGTAATAGCCGTACGAACATTCGAAATAAATCCGCAGAGCGAGTATGTTAGGCCATATCTGACCATTATGCGTATGTCCGTGAAGTGACAGGTCTGCACGGTTCATTACCGCTTCGTTAAAACGTATGGGCTGATGGTCGAGCAGGATGACAGGTTTCGACAAGTCGACGTCTCTCATCAATTCGGCTAAAGGTGTTCGCCGTCTGTTCGTTGCATCGTCTCTGCCGACAAGGTAAAACGCAGAGTCGGGCATTGCCACGGAGTCGACGAGCACCGTGGCTCCCGTCTCCTTCAGCCATTTGAGTTTGGCATGTCTGTTGGCGCGATATTCGTGATTGCCCAGCGTAATATACACGCCCATAGGCGCATTGAGTTTCCGGAGTTCGTCGGCCAGACCGTCGCGCACGACTAAATGCGATTCATAATCTATCACATCGCCGGGGATCACCACCAGATCAGGATTCTGCGCATTGCACAGCGACACAAAACGTCGCGCATGTGCTTTTCCGATGCGTTCGCCGAAGTGCAAATCGCACATCAGCGCCACAGTCAGGCTGTCGAGCCCTCCGGCGGCTTTCGGGATATGTATATTCACATGCTTTACAATCGGATATGTTGCGTCGAAATACCCTTTCAACATCAACAGCGGCACAACGGCAAAAAGCAGCGCAAACAACTGGAACCTGTATTGCGGCAGATGCGGCAAAAACTGCTTCGGATACCATTTCCACAGCCTGTTCGACTGCTTCACCACATGCAGCAAAAGCAGTCCCGTTGCTATATAGACAGATGCAATATACCATGTGTTGCAAACGATTACAATACCATCCAGGATTTTATCCGGCAATAGCCTGTAAAAAAAGAACCCCGTCAGATAGAGCGCAAGTTCGAACAGGAGGGCGACAAGAAAATACTTTTGCACGCGTGTCCGGTATGCCAACATGCCGTATCCTCTCCATGCAATATACGCATTGATAAGGAGCTGTCCCCATATCGCATGCAGAAAAACCCTCATATTCAGTCTTTAAAATGAATATTAAACACTACCAGTTCGCTTTGTGTGCCGATACGGAACGGAGGCCCCCAGAGTGATAAACCGGACGAGACGTAAATGGATGTATTTCCGCGTTTTTCAAACCCGTAACCGATGTCGAAAAGTTGCTCTGTTATCCACGACATCGGCCATACCTGTCCATGGTGTGTGTGGCCGCAGAACAGGAGGTCGACGCCTTCCTCTTCCGCCTGCTTCAACCGGTACGGCTGATGATCCAGTACGAAGACGGGAAGGCTGCAGTCTGTGCCTTCCAGCAACGCCCGCAATTCCTTTCGCGACGGGTTGCTCGCGTCGTCGCACCCGACAATCCGGATACCGTTCGACAATGTCACAGCCGAATCGCACAGAAAACGGATATCTGTAGCGCCGGCGATATATTCCCGACTTTCGGCGATACCGCTTATATATTCATGATTTCCAGGCGACATGTAAATTCCGAGAGGCGCGCGTAACTGTCGCAGTTCTTCCTCCATCCGCTGACGGCGGACAGGCGTGATGCTGTTGTCGATCAAGTCGCCGGCAATCAGGATGATGTCGGGATTCCAGGCATTAATCAGGCGGACATATTTCTGCAATCTTTTCTTGTTTGTCCCTGTTCCCAGATGCACGTCGCTTATGGCAACTACCTTGAGCGGCTGCGTGAGGTCGGGCAACGACTTGTTGACATCTATGTTGATAACCCTGTCGACAGGATGTTGATAACGGTAATGACCATACAGTAACAGGCAGACTGTGAGAATTAAAGATATGACGAATCCGTAGTGAAACGAATGGTTGAAAAGCCTGAATACGTCGAAAAGCAGCAACAACAGCCCCATGTAAAGAGTTATCACAAGCCAACTGCAACTGTATTCGTAAAAAACATGCCATCCTGCCGTTGTCGCCATTCTGGAATTTCGCAAGGCAAACGACAGTATGAGAGATAAAAAGGAGAACCAAAACAGCGTTCCCCACAACCATTTAAAAATATGCGGGAAATGCTGTATGGCCTGCAATCCCCGCACAAAAATATACACATTACCACCCAGATAGGCCAGTAACACCAGTATGAAATAAGCTCTCATAAATATCAGTAAAGCGCCCCTTTCGATGAAGAGAAGCGAATCCACATTGTTGTGATTCCCGCAAAGTTCAAAAAGAGAGCCTCAAATCTCCATTATTTTGCCGGATAGCCTACCGGATTATTCATTATCGGAAGCTGTGTATCTCGCAGTTTCAATACTTTACGCAATTCGTTCTGATCCATCGACGCACGAGGTACGGTAGATAGTCCGATACCGGCGCAAAAGATATTGATATTCTGCGAAACAATTCCGGCGTCAACGGCGCCCATGAGGCTTGTTTGCGTTGCCTTCGGGTCGCCCAGTTTCTCCAGATCGATGACCATCACCAGGCTGACAGGAGCGGATTTCACAAAATCCTGCCCCCCTGCTACGGCTCCGCGATGGTCGCCTGCTGCAACAGGCATCAACGAATGAGCCGCAACGTCATACAGATATGCGCCGTCTTTACGTATGACATACACGTCAATCTCCTGCCTGTTCATTGCCGAAGGCGCCGTACGTTTCCCGTCGGGACGGTTTATACCGTTGGCTGCCCAGATAAGATCTGACAAATCTTTAATACTCAACTCTTTTTCGTCAAAAACACGATCCGAGTGACGATCCGAAAGGGCTTTCATTGTAGCCGCCCCCCGTGTCTTGTCGGGGGCATTCAGTTTGATAACCTGCAATTCCTGCGCTGATGCGCCGAGCCATACCATACATACTGCCAGCGCGAATAAAACTCTTGTTGTTTTCATAAATTCAATTTTTTTTAAAATGATACTTGTTATACTTATAGTGATTACTTCGGCAAAAATAATGAAAAAACATCTTTCGCTCAAATTATCGCCCGTTTTTTTTCGCCTCCACCGTTATTTGTTAAATATAAGGCGGAACAGGTCGTTGCCGTTGGCATAAATCAGCACGCCGAACAGCACGATCATCCCTGCTATTTGAGCATATTCCAGGAACTTGTCGCTCGGTTTGCGGCGAGCCACCACTTCGTAGACAAGAAACAGGACATGCCCGCCATCCAGTGCAGGAATGGGCAGTATATTCATGAATGCCAGTATGATGGAAAGAAAGGCCGTTGTCATCCAGAACGAACGCCAATTCCATGCCGAAGGAAACAGGCTTCCGATGGCGCCGAATCCGCCCAAAGAGGAGGCTCCTTCTTTCGTGAAAACATATTTCATATCGCTCACATACCCTTTCAGAGTGTTTACTCCCAATCGAATACCGGCGGGAAACGATTCGAAGAATCCATACTCCTTCGTTACCGTGGCATACAGTCGATAGGGCGACTGAAAATACAAACCCATTCTGCCGACCGAATCCGTATGGAGTGTCAACAAACGGGAATCGCCATTGCGAACTATTCCGACGGTTATTTCCCGATCTTTTTTCTTTTTGAGCTGTTCACTCACATCGTCGACTGTCGGCGTCATTACGCCGTCGATGGAAATAATCGTATCGCCGTGCAGAATGCCGGCCAGCGCGGCGGGCGAGTTGTCGCCGTTGTACCGGTCGGCGACCATGGGATAACGCTCTACGGCAAAAAATTGCTTGTCTCGCATGAAGCGCTGCATCATATCATCGGGAATCACAATCCCCAGTTCGGCGCCGTTGCGGCGCACCGTCACGATATTGGCATTGACGACAGACCTGAAAGCATCCATATTCAGCCGTTCCAAATCCCTGTCGTCTGCCCTCAACAGAATATCGCCATCTTCAAAACCTGCGTTCCTGAATGTATCGCCAAAAGCCATCCCCATCTTTACATTCTTGAGTGGCAGATAA
>JAIRLL010000158.1 GCA_031259505.1 Tannerella sp. | reverse complement strand
CAATGACGCCGGATGCCGTTGCCTGCAACAATGGCATCTACGTCATTGCGAACGGAGTGAAGCAATCCAGACATGTCATTTTCCTCCTGTTTATTTGAAAAATATAGGGTCTCGCAATGTCGGGGATGCCATTGTTGTCGGCAATGGCGTCCGCCGTCATTGCGGAAATGCCGTTGCTGCCGGCTATGGCATCCGACGTCATTGCGAGCGTAGCGACGTGGCAATCCAGGTTTTTGCGGTCTTTTAATCTCCCGCTTTTATTCGCTGAAAGGATTATCCATTCGGTAGAATCATATCACAACTTTACACCGCGCGCAGTATAGCTAAATCTACATGCCTTTTGGCCAAATCTACATGCCTTTTACCTAAATCTACTGTCGTGTCAACGCCTGGCCGTCATTGCGAATACCCGTTTCGTACCGAAACTGAAAACGGAAAGACGCTTGAAACTTTATGAAATCTTTGTGCCCTTTGTGCCCTTTGCGGTTAAAAATGTGTTGTTTACGAAGACTGACATGACACGACATGCCTTTTCTGTTGATTGCGTCTGCCGGCAATAATTATTGTCCGGATTCCACATAACGGTGTAAAAAAAGACGCCCGGACTCACTCCGGACGTCTTTCGAATCTATGAAAAAAAGCAGACTTTAATATGCCGTATTTTGCGGGTCGAAGTTACACCATCCGCTCGTCCAGTTGTTTGAAGCGGTTTCGTCCGGCCCGAATGCGCCGATATAACCGACTTTGTCGAATCCGGACGACACTTTGGCGTTGCTCCAGCTTGCGCCGGAGGCCAGCGGGCTTCCGGATGCAGGGAACGCATCCGGACTTGCGAGACTTAACGGATTTCCGCTAAACTTCAGATCGGCAATCGTGGCAATACGGTTTCCACCGTCCGCACGGTTGAAATAACTGTCGACGAAGCTGCCTGCGTCATCCGGGTTGAAGATCGTCGATTCTTTCCAGTACTGCGCGTTCTGAAAGTTCTTTATCGCTCCCGCCAGATAGCAGTTGGCGATAACCAGTTTTCCGTCTTCAGCCCATTGCTGCGTGGTCGAACCCTTGTCGTTTTCGATGATGATGCCGATGGGGAAGGCGGCAATCACCGAATTGAAGATGCTCAACTGCGTGTTGCGACGGAGGTGGAGCGCAGCCTGGAAACGGGCGTCGACCGTACTGCCGTTGACGCCGGCGCGGTCGGTGTAGGCGGCGGGGTCGGCCACGGGACCGAAAAGGCTCACGTTGGCAAAAACGGCGCCGGTGTACGGGTCTGTCGCCGAGCCGGCGGCATTGTTGTCCGATTCAAAGCCATTGGACGCCGACTTGTCGCCGGTTTGCGGGTCGCGCAGGCCGAACGCATACTGCACTTTCCCGCTGAAACCGTTGTCGGTATCGAAATCGTCGTCCCAGCCGCAGTAGGCTACCAGGTATTTGGCGTCGACCGAGCCTCCGAACCATTCGAAAGAATCGTCGCCGGAATAAGAGACCTGCAGGTGGTCGATCTTTGTGCCCGAGCCTACCGAACCGAAGGTGACGCCGTTGATTTCGTTGTCGGTCGAGTATTCGATGCCTGCAAATTCGATGCGGACGTAACTCAACACGCCGGAATTGTCGTTCGGATTCAATCCTCCGTGTTTCGACCTCACGCCGCCTTCGATGGTTTGCTCGCCCATGTTGTTGGGCGCGTTGCCCAGCAGGATGAGGCCTCCCCAGTC
Source organism: Tannerella sp. (assembly GCA_031259505.1). Classification (GTDB taxonomy): domain Bacteria; phylum Bacteroidota; class Bacteroidia; order Bacteroidales; family Tannerellaceae; genus Tannerella. The sequence continues at coordinate 5,310 of JAIRLL010000158.1, read as the reverse complement.
GCCGGGCTTGCGGTTTCCGGGCGCCTGCGCCGAGGTGAAGACGATCGGACGTTCCTTCGTGCCCTGAGCGATGATCTGGCCGCCGCGCTCGACGATCAGCGTGCCCTTGCTGGCTTTGTCGCCCTTGACGACGACGCCCGGCTCTATCGTAAGCGTCGCTCCGGCAACTACGTATACAAACCCTTTCAGGTTGTAGATGTTCGGATACGCGAGCGTCAGGTCTTCACGGATTTCATACTCGTTCGACCCGTCGCCCAGGTCCAGTATCTGCGAGACCAGCGTGCGGGTAACGGTGAACGTAATCCTGGCCGTTTTGCCGCCGAGCGTTGCCGTAATATCCGCCGTTCCTTCGCCGACGCCCTTTACCAGCCCCGACGCCGAAACCGTAGCCACCGCTTCGTTGGTACTGAACCATAATATGTCGCCGTCTGTCGTGGCGTTTTCCGGGGCTTTTACAGCGTTCAGTTGCTGCGTTTGATCGACGCCCAGTTCGGCCGTCGCACCCTGTTCAATCGTAATGCTCTGCAGAGCTACAACGGTCTCTTCACTGTCGTCGCCGCAACTTGCGACGGCGAATACGATGCATGACAGAAGCGTCATGCCTGCTAACTTCAAATTCTTTTTCATTGTTCAAGTAATTAAATAGATATGTGATTAAATTCAGTTTATTCTGTATGATATTCCCAGGGAGACGGACTGCCCGGGGTTGTATTGCCGCGTGATTTGCTCGCGCTCGTAGATCTGGCCGCCTGTTTCGAATTTCGGGTATTGCTTGTACAGCACGTCTTCGGAAAGGATATCCTTCACCGAGCAGCGTATTTCGACCCTCTTCCCCAGCATCTTGCCGATCGTGAGGTCAAGCGCGTTGCGCGGCAGTTCGTAGGCGTTCGGAATCATCGTGTTCAGGTTGTTGTCGGTACTGTTTGATTTTCCCAGTCCCGTGATTCTTTTGCCGATGCGGTTGTAGAGCAGCGAAGCGTTGATGCCGGCCTTTTCGGACTGCCAGTAAAGCCCGGCATTGATCACGTAGGGCGACTGTCCCTGCATCGGGCGGTCGGGTTCCGACACGATTTCGCCCGCAGGAAAGCGTACCCGGCTTTCGATCAGTGCGGCGTTCAGAATCAGGGAAAAATCCTGCATCCCGATAAAATCCAGTTTCTTACGGACGTCCAGTTCAATGCCCCGGCTATCCGCCGCTTCCGCATTTTCGTAATTGTAGCGGAGCGAGCCGCCCATGTCGATGAATGTCCATTCGACGGGATTCTTGAAATGCTTGTAAAATATGCCCAGACTGACGGTTTCGCCGAACGCGGGATAAAATTCGTACCGCAGATCCAGATTGTCGATAATTGCCTTCTTCAGGTTTTCGTTGCCGCCGATTTCGCTGAACAGATCAAAATCGAAATACACGACAGGCGAAAGCTCGCGCAGTTCGGGACGGTTGAGCGAACGCCCGTAAGCAGCGCGCAACTGATGCCGTTCCGAGAATTTATGCGTCAGATTTATGGAGGGAAGCCAGTCCAGGTCGTTGATTTTCTTCTTCGTCATCAGCGTTAAATCCGCCGCGTCGGAACGGTCGCGGGTCAATTCCGTATGATGATTTTCGATCCTTACGCCGGCATATACCGTCGTGAGTTTGCCCAGCGGGATTTCGAGTGCGGCATATCCGGCTCCGTGCAAAACGGATGCATCGTAATTGTTTGTTTTACGGGTGATTTCGTCGATATATACCTTGTCGGCGCCTAAATATTGCTCACTCAGCATTTCTTCGAAAGGAAGCCTCAGATAGAGTTGCCGTTCGTCGTAGCTCAGATTGTCGTAACGGTACATAAACTCCCTCACGCGATAGTTCCGTTTGTGATATTCCCCGTAAATACCGGTTTTAAGCGCCGGCCTGAAAGGAATAGCCGTAAACGTCCGCCTGTAATTGGCGGCAAAGGAAAGCGTATGGTCATGCAGGTTTTGAAAATAGCGGCTGATATTGTCGTTGCCGGTCGGGACAGGGATATCGTCGATACTGCCGACGCCGGCCTGACTGGTCACGATGCGCCGGTCGGGTTCCGATTTTCCGGCATACGAGTAACCCGTGTCCCAGTTCAGGGAACGGTTCGGGGAAAAATCGTGCACGCCCGAAAACTGTCCGCTGTAAGTCAGGCGCGAGGAATACAGCATTTCCGTTTGTTCGCGGTAATACATGCTGCTCATGTCCTTGATGCCTGTGCGTTCCGTCAGGCGGTTACGTCCCAGCATATTGAACAGGTTTTTAAATTCGATACGATGAAAGGGGTTCAGAATGAAAGACCAGTTGTGCAGGACGCCCAGGCGAACATCATTCGAATACTGGTTGTCATAATAATTATCGAGAAAAACGGGTGCATCCGTCCGGGCAGAATAAATGCCGTAGCGGGCATTTTTCATTCCTTCTACCCCTTTCAAAGTATTGCTGTAAGTCAGTGTAGTGATATTTCCAATCGTCTGGTCGCCGTCCGTATCCCTGCGGCGGGCAATCATCAGCGAGAGACGCTGGTCGGGAAAAGGCGTAATCGTTTTGATTCGCCAGTCGTTGTTGAATCCTTCCTTTGTCAGCCGGGAAATTTCGCCGGGATCGGTTACTGCGTCCAGATGAGCGGGAAAACGGCTCGACAGCGTGCGTTTGTTCAGGTCGAAGCCCGCGAAATCGGTTGAACTTCCCGGATTCATCCGGAAACCGTTTCCGTGTGTCCGGGTATTGAAGCCGGTGGTGTAGACCAGTTCCGTGCTGTTTTCGTCGGGTACGCCTTTGGAAACGATTTTCATGAATCCTCCGGAAAAATCGCCGGGAATTTCGGGCGACGGCGACTTGTAGACCAGCAAATTATCAATCTGGCCGCTCGGCACGAGGTCGAGCGGGAAGGCGCGGCTGTCGGTTTCCGTACTCGGCACAGCCAGGCCATTGATCCAGGCGTTGTTGTATCGCTGGGCAAGTCCGCGGACGATGAGGAAACGGTCGTCGATAATGGTCGCCCCCGGTATGCGGCGCACCACTTCCGCCGCCGTCCGGTCGGGACTTTTGGCTATCTGCGCCGCCGATATGCCGCTTGTTACCTGCGGCAACGATTTTACGGTTGTCAGCATCGCCGTTTCCGTATTTTGCCGCATACGGGCGCTTACAAACACTTCGGACAGGCCGACGTCGTCGCTCTCCATCAATACGTCCACATGCGTAACAGGTTCTGTCGTTTCGCACTTGATCTCGACCGTTCTGTACGACAGATAGCGAAATTCCAGCGTCTGTTTCTCGCCCGAAAGCCCCTGAATGTCGTAATATCCGTCCACATCCGTCACGGCGCCGATCGCAGAGCCTTTGACCGTGACCGTCGCGCCGATAAGCGGTTCCGACGTCGCCGCATCGCGCACGAAGCCCTGTATACCCTTACCCGAAAGGCTTGCGCCAAGCGATATACATATACAGATGAAAAGGCCAGGCAGTAAAAACGGTAATTTTCGTATTTCTTTGTTTTGCATTCTCAATAAATTATTTGACGCTGCAAAAGTAGAAACACGATGTTACGTTTGTTTTACGGAAACCTTATCTTTTTATTACATTTTTTTGGCGAGGATACGGCGCCCGGATGAGGACTGCCAGCGCAACTACTATTTTGTGATTTTTTTCTCCCGTCATGCCATACAATCGGTTTTTATCGCGTACATTTGTTCGGTGAATAGAAACATAAATAATGTGATGAAAGTTTTTTGCACAGCTATTTTATTGTGTTTGTCTGCTTTATGCGATTCTGCCGCACGGGGGCGGAGCGAGACGCCTCACACGCAAAGCCGGATTAAAATCGCGCTGAACCTTTATTCGTTCAACACGCCGCTCCTTGAGGGCCGCGAGACGCTGGAAAGCGTCATCGACTATTGTTCGGACACGGGCTTTGCCGCCATCGACGCCACGGGATATTATTTCGAATGCTATCCGCGGGTTCCGTCGGACGAATACATCAGTCATCTGAAATACTACGCCTTCCGTCGCGGAATACAGTTCTGCGGGACGGGCGTGCGCAATGATTTCACACTGGCCGACGACGCTGCACGGGCAAAGGAAATACAGCACGTGAAAGATTGGACCGTCGTAGCCGCCAAGCTGGGAGCGCCTGCCCTACGCATCTTTGCCGGCGCGGGTGTTCCGGAAAACGACACGTGGGACGAGACCGCCCGCCGCGTAGCCCGGGCTATCGACGAATGCGGCGAGTTTGCCCGTCGCTACGGCGTCACCCTCGCCCTGCAGAATCACAACGATTTTCTGAAAACAGCCGAAGATGTGGAAAAACTCTTTGCGCTGATTCATACCGATGCAGTCGGCTTGATGCTCGACATCGGGAGCTTCCGCACCGATCCGTACCGCGAAATCGAGCAGACCATCCGCCATGCCGTTTCGTGGCAAATCAAGGAAAACGTATTCATCGACGGCACAGAGGCGCCTGCAGATATTCCGCGCGTGATAGACATCATCCGCCGAAGCAGTTACAGGGGATACCTGCCCATCGAAACGCTCGGAAAAGGACGCGAGCGCGAACGTGTCGGGGAAATGTGGCGGCGCGTGCAGCGGGCGATATTCGATATTCCTTAAAAACAAACTACTAACACAACTAAATATTATTCAAAAATGAAACACATCTCAAGAAGAACAGCATTGAAAACAGCGCTTGCCGGAAGCGCCGTACTGGTGACGGACGGGCTGAAAGCCGCCATCTCGCAAAAGAAAAAACAGTCCAAAGAACCGGCCCGCGAACCGCTGAAAGGCAACATCCGCCACTCCGTGAGCAAATGGTGCTTCGGAAGCTACCCGCTGGATGAATTTTGCGACATCTGCAAAACCATCGGCATCGAATCCGTCGAACTCCTTGATCCGAAAGACTGGAAAACGGTAACCGACAAAGGTCTGACCGTCGCCATGGCGCAAGGCGCCGGACTGGGCATCGACCGCGGATTCAACGACCCTGCGCTCCACGACGAACTGGTGGCAAGCTACGAAAAAGTCATCCCGATGGTTGCCGAAGCCGGACTGACCAACCTCATCTGCTTTGCCGGACGGCGCAACGGCGTCAGCGACCTGCAGGGGTGGGAAAACTGCGAAAAGGGACTGAAGCGAATAGCGCCCATCGCCGAAAAACATCGCGTCGTACTGACGATGGAACTGCTCAACAGCATCGGACACAAGGACTACCTCTGCGACCATACCGTCTGGGGCGTCGAACTGTGTCGCCGCGTCGACTCGCCCAGTTTCAAGCTACTGTACGACATCTACCACATGCAGATCATGGAAGGCAA
>JAIRLL010000085.1 GCA_031259505.1 Tannerella sp. | reverse complement strand
AAACCGGAATATCTACTTCAGAAACTGAATTATTTACTTCAGAAACCGGAATATCTACTTCAGAAACTGAATTATTTACTTCAGAAACCGGAATATCTACTTCAGAAACTGAATTATTTACTTCGGAAACCGGAATATCTACTTCAGAAACTGAATTATTTACTTCGGAAACCGGAATATCTGCTTCGGAAAGCAGATGGCCGACTTCGATAAATGACTGAATTTGTTCCTGTCGGGAACAATTTAAGAAGAATACATATAAATTTAGCAGAAATATATTATGTCAAATAAACAAGACTGGCTTCCAAAGAATCACGAGAAGCTCTACGACCAGTCGGGGCAGACGATACTGTATCTGTCGGTACAGGCGAACGCAACGCGCATGAGTCTGGACGGTTTTGCAACATGGCTCAAGGCTACGCTGCAACCGGCGTACGACACATTCACGACGGCGTTCGAGGACTGGAAAAATCCGGCCGAACGCACGCCCGCGAAGACGGCGACGCTTACGGATGCGGAAAATGTCTTCATCCCGCTCTACAGGCACCTGTACACGGGGATGCTGAAAGACAATCCGCTGGTGACAGACACCGATCTGGTAGCGATGGGTCTTCCGCAGAGAAGCAACGGCGAACGTCATCCGGCGAAAATACCGACAACGACGGTTGCCTTAACCGTCAAGGCGGTGTCGCCCGGTGTCGTGGAGGCGCATCTGCGCGACAGTTCGATCGACAATCCCAGCCGGGCGAAACCAGAGGATGTGCACGGAGCAGAAGTCGTAACGGCGGTGCTCGACACGCCGCCCGTCGACTGGTCGGAACTTAAGGACAGTCACTTCACTACCACCTCGACGATACGCCTTGCATTCCAGGGTAAAGATCGGAGAAAACATCTCTTCATAGCCGCGCGGCGGGAAAATACCCGCGGACAGAAAGAACCGTGGGGCGATATTCAGGACACGATCATTCCGTGACCGAAAAACGTCTGAACTGTAATTTGCGTGATTCTTATGACGACTTTTACCGTAAAAGATCACAGCATTCAAAGAAATCACAAAAATTACAGTTCAGACATAATAAACAAATCACAGTTCGTACAAATTTCATACCTTTGCACCGTTTTTCAGAAAACATTATGAAACTATTCGACTTATTCAGCAAAGAAAAAAAAGAAACGCTCGACCGCGGGCTTGCCAAAACAAAACAAAGCGTATTTGCCCGACTGACAAAAGCCATTGTCGGACGGAGCAAAATCGACGATTCCATCCTCGACGAACTGGAGGAAATACTGATCACTTCGGATGTTGGCGTAGATACGACCCTGAAAATCATTGAACGTATAGAAAAGCGCGCCGCATCCGACAAATATGTCACCACGGACGAACTGACAGCCATCCTGCGCGAAGAGATTGCGGCGCTGCTGACCGAAAACAGGACGGAAGACCTGGATGACTTCACCCTCCCCGCCGACCGCCGGCCATACGTCATCATGGTCGTAGGCGTAAACGGAGCAGGGAAGACGACCACCATCGGCAAACTGGCATACCAGTTCAGGAAAAAGGAAAAGAAAGTCTTTCTGGGCGCTGCCGACACGTTCCGGGCGGCAGCCGTCGAGCAACTGACGGTCTGGAGCGAGCGTACAGGCGTTTCCATCGTGAAACAGAAGATGGGAGCCGATCCCGCTTCGGTAGCCTACGACACGCTCAACTCTGCCAGCGCCAACAATGCGGATGTGGTGATTATCGACACGGCCGGCCGGCTGCACAACAAAACTGACCTGATGAACGAGTTGACCAAGATGAAGCGCGTGATGAAGAAAGTCATCCCGGATGCACCCCACGAAGTCCTGCTCGTACTCGACGGCTCGACAGGACAGAACGCATTCGAACAGGCGCGCCAGTTTACCGCGGCAACAGAAGTCAGTGCACTGGCCATTACCAAACTGGACGGAACGGCGAAAGGCGGGGTCGTGATCGGCATCTCCGACCATTTCCATATCCCCGTCAAATACATCGGGCTGGGCGAAGGCGTGGAAGACTTGCAGATCTTCAACAAAAAGGCATTTGTCGATTCCCTGTTTGGAGAATGAGAAGAAACAAAGTAGACATCATCACACTGGGCTGCTCCAAAAACCTTGTCGATTCGGAAAGACTGATGTGTCAGTTCCGCCTGAACGGATACACCGTCGCCCACGACCCTGCAAAAGTAAACGGTGAAATCGTCATCGTCAACACATGCGCCTTCATCGGCGACGCGCAGGAAGAATCCGTCAACGTCATCCTCGACCTCGAAGAAGCCAGGAAGCAGGGACGCATCGGCAAACTGTTCGTCATGGGATGCCTGTCGGAACGCTTCAAGGCCGACCTGCAGCAGGAACTGCCTTTCGTCGACAGGTTCTACGGCAAATTCGACTGGAAAGAACTCCTGCACGACCTCGGCAAGCCTTATCATCAGACACATGCGGCAGACCGCGTCATCACCACGCCGAAGCATTACGCCTATCTGAAAATCTCGGAAGGCTGCGACCGCACCTGCGCCTACTGCTCCATTCCACTCATCACCGGCAGACACAAATCGCGCCCCGAAGAAGACATCCTCGACGAAGTCAGGCAACTGGTCGACCGCGGAGTAAAGGAATTTCAACTGATTGCACAGGACCTGACATACTACGGCATGGATTTGTACCGCAATCCGTCGCTGCCCGCTCTGGTAGAAAAAATCGCGGACGTGCAGGGCGTCGAGTGGATTCGCCTGCACTACGCCTACCCGTCGCACTTCCCCTTCGACCTGCTCCGCGTGATGCGCGAGCGCGACAACGTCTGCCGCTACCTCGACATCGCCCTGCAGCACGTCAGCGACACGGTACTGCAGCGAATGCGCCGCAACACAAGCCGGCGTGAAACGTGGCAACTGATCGAACGGCTACGCGACGAAGTGCCCGGCATACACCTCCGTACCACGCTGATGACAGGCTATCCGGGCGAAACCGAACGCGATTTCGAAGAATTGCTGCAGTTTGTCCGCGACGTACGTTTCGAACGCCTGGGCGCCTTCGCCTACAGTCACGAAAGCGGCACCTATGCCGGCGAAAACTACTGCGACGACGTGCCCGACGACGTCAAGCAGCAGCGGCTGGACAGCCTGATGCGCATACAGGAAAAAATTGCATGGGAACTGAACGATGAAAAAACAGGCCGTATCTATAAGACCGTCATCGACCGCGAAGAAAACAGTTATTTCGTCGGAAGAACCGAATTCGATTCCCCCGAAGTAGATCCCGAAGTGCTGATTCCCAAAGAAAAAAGACTGCAGACAGGATCCTTCTACGATGTGAAAATCAAGTCTGCCGAAGCCTTTGAACTGTATGGTGAAATATTGAATTATCATAAAAAAAGCAAAGCCTCTTGCCGTATTGTGAAAAAATAACTAACATTGAGGCAAAATTTTAAGCCGTTTGCCGTGCGCGAGCCTGAGACGGGAATCGAAGGCATCGGACGACAGCCGGAAAACAAAAAAACAAAAAAACGAATTGAACGCAAAATGAAAGATGTAAATGTAACCGAAACATTATCCGCCCGCCTCGGCTGGGAGACAAAAGAAGTGGAAAAGGCGCTGGATGCCTTTGGCGTCATTGTCGGCGAAAAACTGGCAAACAACGACGTACTCAGCATGCACGGACTGGGGCAGTTCGAAGCCCGTAAAAAGGCGGAACGCGAATCCGTTAACCCCACCAACGGCAAACGTTACCTCATTCCACCAAAACTGATCCCCGTCTTCAAACCGGTCGCATCCTTTAAAACTTACCTCAAAATGTTAGACAACAATGGATGAGAGATTTTCACTGTACAACATTGCAGAAATACTGTCCGAAAAGACAGGAATCAAAACACAGGATACGGAAAAATTCCTCGACGAATTGATTTCCGTCATCAACGAAGGCATACGAAATGACCATCCGGTCAAGGTCAGAGGACTTGGCGTTTTCAAAGTCATACTCGTGAAGGAACGGGAAAGCATACACGTCAATACGGGCGAACGCATCGTCATTCCCGAACATCATAAACTGACGTTCTTTCCTGAAAAAGAACTGAAAGACATGGTAAACAAACCGTTCTCAATGTTCAGTCCGGAGCAGCTTTCCGACAGACCGGCATCGGAAGGCAGTCTGGTGACCGACATGCACTACGAAGGCGACGACAGCGACGAAGAACCCGAAACGCAAATGCCGCCTGACGAAGACACAGTCCTGTTGCCGCCTCCCGTGCCGGAGGCCGTACCGCAGAAAACGCCGGACGGCGAAGAGACCTCACTCGTCGCTCCGTCACAAGCCGTAGCCCCGCCGCCGCTGAAAGAGACGCCGCCTGACGACGATACAGTCCTGTTGCCGCCTCCCGTGCCGGAGGCCGCACCGCAGAAAACGCCGGACGGCGAAGAGCCCGCTCTCGTCGCTCCGTCTCAAGCCGTAGCCCCGCCGCCGCGGAAGGAGACGCCGCCTGACGACGAGACAGT
>JAIRLL010000057.1 GCA_031259505.1 Tannerella sp. | reverse complement strand
CCTTCTGCCATGTGGCCTTCTGTTCCTAAAATCATACCGGAAAATAAACTGGGTACGGCGTATGCTTTGATATTCTGGGTACAAAACATCGGGTTAAGTCTTGTTCCGTTACTGATCGGTTGGGCGCTTGATAAATACGGCACAATAACGGAGGGTGATACAACCCGTTATGATTATACGCTTCCGATGATTATTTTTACCTGCTGCGGTATCCTGGCCCTGCTCACGGCATTTTTGCTTAAACGCGAAGACAAAGTAAAAGACTATGGCCTGGAAAAACCGAATATAAAGTGACTTTAATGAATGAATAGAACGGCTCGTTTTTCAAGGTGCGCACAATGCCGTTTTTTTAATGCCCGTAAAAGCCATTACGGGTGCGCAGGCGGCTCGTATTCATAACTTATGAATTTAAGATATATAGAATACTTTTGGAGATTTATATTAGAATTTTTAATACAATAAATCGCGATTAAATATAAATAATTTAGTTGGTCGGTAATGCGAAAATATATTACATTTGCATTCTTATATCAATACCAGTTATGTGCGACAATGAAAGCGACATACAGTGGAGCCGATTTTTTTCGGGCGACAGCAAGGCTTACGACCGGCTTTACGACAGGTACATCCAGAGTCTTTACCGGTATGGATTGCATTTTACGTCCGACGGTGAAGCTGTAAAGGACTGTATCCAGGACGTGTTTACTAATCTATACCGGAACAGGCACAAACTCGTTATGCCTGCGAATGTGAAAGTATACCTTTTCGTGTCGCTTAAAAACAGCCTGCTGAGGTACCTTGCCAACAATCGCATGTACGAGCGCGAAGAGACCGGCGACGCGCCGTTTCTCCTTGAACCTGCCGTCGATGACGAATACATCAACCACGAACAACTCGTCCGGCAGAAAAAAATGATCGAAAAAATGCTCTCCATCCTCAGTCCCCGCCAGAAAGAAATCATCTACTACCGCTTCATGCAGGAACTCCAGTGGAACGAAATATGCAAACTGATGGACCTTAACTATCAGTCCGCCCAGAACCTTATCCAGCGCGCCCTCCGAAAAATGCGTGAAAACTTCGACTGTGAAGACATTGATTTTTAGCTTTCTGAAAAATAATTCAAAAAAAACATCCTTTTAGTGAGTAGAAATCCGCGCGGCCCGTCTCCATTATATGAGCATAAATTCGAAAATGAACACGGATCATACAACATACACAGCAGATGAGCTTCTGAGGGATGATGACTTCCTTCGGTCGGAACTTTATCCGACAGAAGAAAGTCGCGCCTACTGGAGCCGGCTGCACGCCTGTTCGCCTTCCACGGCCAGGGAAATCGACGTCGCACGCCGGATACTGAGTGATCTCAGGCAAAACTGCGGTAAAAAATGCAACCTCTCGCCCGAAGACGTTGAAACGCTTTGGGAAAAGATTAACCGGCAAAACCGCAGGTACGACCGCCGCCTCTTCCGGCGGATTGCAGGCGTCGCCGCCTCTATCTGCCTGATCCTGGCAGCCGGCGGCTATGTTTACTTCTCGCAGCAGCAAAGCGAAACGGATTATCTGACGTTGATGCACTCGTTCGAATCAACGGCGGGAAACGAACCGGAACAGGTACAGCTCGTCCTGTCCGACCGGCGGAAGATTGCCATTGACGGCAATGAAACGCAGGTCGACTACGACGAGGCCGGATACGTGAAGATCAATTCCGAACATATCATCGAAGCGGAGGCAGAAACGAAAAGCAGGGAAACGACCTACAACCAGTTGATTGTCCCGCAAGGCAAACGCTCTACTATTACCTTCAACGACGGCACGCGCGTGTGGATCAATTCAGGATCCAAAATCATCTATCCGGTCGCCTTCGAAAAAAACAGACGCGAACTCTTTGTCGAAGGCGAAATATACCTCGACGTGGCAAAGGATGAAAAAAGACCGTTTGTGGTGAAGACCGGCAGCCGCCTGGACGTAACCGTGCTGGGAACGGCGTTCGGCGTGAAAGCCTGCGGCAACAACCCCGACATGCAGGTCGTCCTTGTCAGCGGAAAGGTGGAAGTAAAACTGGATGGAAGCAAAAATATCCTCGCGCCCAACCAGTTGTTTTCGTACAACAGTCAGACGAGCCAAACGGCCATCTCGACCGTCGATGTGATCGACTACATTGCCTGGAAAGACGGATACTACCCCTTCAAGCAGGAGAAACTCAGCGCCGTACTCCGCAAACTGGCCGGATACTACGGCATCACCTTCGAATGGGACGAGGCGATCGACACGCTGACCTGCAGCGGGAAATTCGACCTGAAAGAAGACCTGGACGAAGTCCTGCGCACTCTCGGAAAAACAGCCCCGATCAACATCCGCAAGACGGACGGGGATATATATCAAATAGATGTCAAACCTTAAAAAATGAATGCCTATGAAAATATAAAGAGAATGCCTTACCGAAAAAAATGACCGGACAATACCGCAAATACTGCCCGGCCGCAATTTAAAATCAGTTCAATCTTTTATTTACCAATTTAAATCA
>JAIRLL010000011.1 GCA_031259505.1 Tannerella sp. | reverse complement strand
CCCGGCTGTCTATCACGCCGACTATTGCGTAATACAGTCCGTTGACGCGGATATACTTCCCGCAGGAGTTTTCGCTGCGGAAGAGCGTTTTGTTTACATCGCTGCCTATTACGCAGACTTTTCTTTTTTCGCTGATGTCGATGTCGTTAATCAGGCGGCCGTAAATCAGCTGTGGTATTTGCAGGCGGAAGAAGTCGGGCGAGACGCCGTTGACGTTGTACGACCCGGCAGTCTGCCCGTAGACAATGTTTTTGTCGCTCCGCCCCGCGCCGACCATTCCGGATACGATAAGCGCTCCTTCGACACTGTTTTTGATGTTTTCGATATCGCGGTTGCGCATGTTCCAGTAGCGTCCCTTGTTGAATCCTCTGTAGGGTTCGCTCGTGCGGTCGTTCAGAAAAAAGACGCTTCGCGTGGCGAATCCGTCCAGCATGCCGAATATCCCGTTGCGCATTCCCGTGCCCGCGCCCAGCATAAGCACCAGCATCAGGATGCCCCAGAACACGCCGAGGCATGTCAGCAGGCTGCGTATCTTGTTGCGCGTGATCGTCGCCCATATCTCGACCCACCGGTCTAAATCAAATAATTTCACGTGACTGTATATTATAATGTATTATTCACTGTTCGCGTTGTTCACTGTCTCCGTTATTCTTCTCTCATGGCTTCGATGGCGGATATTTTGATGGCTTTGCGCGCGGGAAAATATCCTGCCAGCACTCCGGCTGCAATCAGCACGCAGGTGGCGGAGACGGCTATGCCCATGTCGATGGTGGGATTGCGGAAGAAGGTCGTGTTCTCGCCCGGATTGCCGCTGCCGCTCGATCCGACGCCGGCCATTTCCATCACGAAGTTGATCATTTCCGTCAGCCCGATGCCCAGTACCATTCCCACGTATCCGAACACGGCCGTGACGAGCACCGATTCGATGACGACCAGTTTCAGGATGGACGACGGTTTGGCGCCGAGCGCTTTGCGGATGCCAAATTCGCGCGTGCGTTCGCGCACGGTAATGAGCATGATATTGCTCACGCCCACGATGCCGGCCATCAGCGTGCCGATGCCGATGACCCAGATGAACATGGCGATGCCGTCGTTCATGCCCTGCCACATGCGAAATTCTTCGCCCATGTTGTACATGCCGATGGCGTTCATGTCTTCGGGGTCGAACCGGTGACGGCGCGCCAGACGCGCACGGAGCCGCTTCTCGAAGGCTTCCGTTTCGGCTTTCGTATTGATGCCGAGCACCGTAAAGTCGATGTCGCCGACTCCTCGGTAGCCGCCTTCGAACAGCATTTCGCCGGTCGAGAAGGGGATGTAGGCCGGCGGCGTGTCGTTCGTATTGTCGTCTTTGTATATGCCTATTACCTGAAACATCAGGCTGCCGATTCTGACATGCTGCCCGAGCGGTTCGATGGAGTCGCGAAAGAGTATTTCGGCCATGCGCGGGCTGAGTACTACTACCTTGCGCCGTTCCTTCAGGTCGAGACCGTTGATGAAGCGTCCCTTTCCGGCAGGAATGGGAAGGTATTGAATGAAGGCGAAGTCGGGATATACGGCGCGGATGCGTCCTGTCAGGTATTCGTGTCCGAAAGTGAGCGTATCGCTCCGGTAGTTGATGGGCGAAATCCTGTCCACTTCGGGGAAGTCGCGCTTGAGGGCGTCCACATCTTCGCGGGTGAAGCGTATCTGCCGGTTGACGGGCAGTCCGCTGTAGGGACGCGTCGTATAACGCGGCCAGATCTCCACCATGTTATTCGACCATTTTTCGAAATTGGAGGCGATGCCGTTGCGCAGTCCGTTGCCGGCCGCCAGCAGGATGATAAGCATGAAGATACCCCATGCCACGGAGAATCCGGTGAGGAAGGTGCGAAGTTTGTTTTTCTTCATCGTGCTTCCTGTTTCGCGGAGGCTGTCGAAGCTAAACATGATGGGTCACGGTTTCGATATGTTCGATAATGCCGTCCCTGAGACGGATGATGCGGTCGGTGACGTCGGCTACGGACGGTTCGTGGGTGACGATGATCATCGTCATGCCTTCGCGGTTCACTTCGCGCAGCAGTTGCATCACTTCGCCGGTGGTGACGCTGTCGAGCGCGCCGGTCGGCTCGTCGGCAAGGACGACTTTCGGATTTGCTATCAGCGCGCGGGCGATGGCTACGCGCTGTTTCTGTCCGCCGGACAGCTCGTTCGGAAGGTGTTCCGCCCAGTCTTTCAGGCCGACGCGGTCAAGGTATTCCATCGCCATGAGGTTGCGCTTTCTTCGCGACACGCCCTGGTAGTAGAGCGGCAGGGCTACGTTTTCCATCGCGTTCTTGAACGAAATCAGGTTGAACGACTGGAAGACGAATCCTATCATGCGGTTGCGCAGTTCGGCGGCGCGCGTCTCGCTCAGATTCCATATCAGTTGCTCGCCGAGGCTGTACGTGCCTTCGTCGTACGTATCCAGTATGCCGAGTATGTTCAGCAGCGTACTCTTGCCCGAGCCCGAAGCGCCCATAATGGCTACCATCTCGCCCTTCGCGATATTGAGGTCGATGCCTTTCAGCACGTGAAGCGGCGCGCCGTTGTAGTATGTCTTGTTAATATCTTTCAGTTGAATAATCATCTTTCACTGCGATTTTCTGTTTGACGAAACTCCCGTTATGTCCGGTTGCAAATATCGGATTTTTTTTTTATCCATAGCTACTTTCCCGTTTTTTTTGGTTTTAACTGTATTTGTATGACGCAAATTTTCCGGTTTTGTTACATCAATGTGCGGATTTATTTTTTTTTTCATAGCGAAACAGTGTCCTGCTATTAACCCGAGTTCGGGATAACTTTTCGGATGGCGAACTAACCTTTTCGGTTGGGGAGCTAACCTTTTCAGTTGTTGAAGTAAACCTTTCTTTCTTATCCCGAATTCAGGTTATTATGCTTCATGCGGTCTAACGACACGCGAAGCATTCCTGCCGGAAACCCTTGAATCTGTCTTTGGATAGCGTTATGATAAAATCCGTTATGTCCGGGAATGAATTCGTCATGGTTGTTTTTTTTTCGTTTTGAATGCAGGCTCTAAAAACGTTCAGGAGAAGTATTCCTATTTTTGGGGGCATAATTAAAGATGCGACAGGACAGATGCAATTAAGTATGTATGGATAAAGGCAAAGTGACAATATGTACGTGTTCTTCACGCGCGATCATCGACGGAGACAAGGTGGCCGGGATATCGCAGGCGTTGTATGAAGCGGGGTATGCGGTAACGGTGGAGGCCGATTTGTGCGAAAAAGCGATTTCTGATTTTTCGGGAATGAGAGCGATTGCCGGTTCGACGGTTATCGCTTGCTATCCGAGAGCGGTATATTCGCTTTTCGACCGTTTGAATCTGCGGCCTGCCGGTGTCGCGGATATTCGCAATGGCAGTATGGAGGACGTAT